>NZ_QUMC01000042.1:0-18110 GCF_003481925.1 Butyricicoccus sp. OF10-2
CATATAGGCAATCTGCGCCAGATTAGGAAGCAAGGGAAAGGTAGGAGTTCAAAGAGGAAGGAAAACCGCAGGTTGTCCTTCCTCTTTGCCCCCCGCCGGCGGGCGCCGCAACGCTCCCCGCCGTCCGCAGACGGCGAATCCTCCCGCTGAGGTTCAGCGAAAAACTCTCCGCCCGGAAAGGGCGAACTCGCTGACGCAGTTCGAGCACCCCGCACAATCGATGCAGAAAAAAGAGCCGCCCGTCAGGGCGAACCCGCCTGCGGCAGTTCGCGCACCCCGGTCAGCCGGTGCAGAAAATCCGGGAAATCCCGAAAAAATTTTCCCTGCCGAAAAGACAGAAAAACGCCCATTCTCACGCTGAGAAAACGCCTATCCGAATGGTATAGTTAGCAAAACCTAACCACACGGAATTCAGCCGAAAATTTCTCTCGAAAAAGTGCTTGACATATTGGTTAGGATATGCTAACTTATATACATGGTTAGCCGAGCTTACTGATACGCCCCGTTGACCGGCACGCTTCCTCACGGAACGGGAACGTGCTGAAAAGTTATAAAAGAAACAGCTTCCTCTGTATTTTGCGCATCATTCCGAACAAAACCGTTAAGGCATTGCGCGGCTGAATGGCTAACCGCAGCCGCGCTGTTCGGGAAAACCGCATACCAAACGTACAGACCGGAAATACTGTAAACGGGAGGTGCATCAGCAATGCAAAATGGCTTGGATCGACTTTTAGCAACCTACTGCTCGCCGACACTGGCGGGCATCAAACCGGCAAGTCTGGTGTCGTGCGACCGGAATTTATATCCCGATCTGCCGCAGCGGCTCAGCGAATACCGCAATGCTTTCGCAGCACGAGAGATTCACTTCGAGATCGTCTGCGCCTGCAGCGCACGCTTCCTCTTGCTGGTATACAACAAGCCGCAGCTTGAACGCCGCATGGCGGACCCGCAGGTGCAGCATGTGCTCCGGCACTTTGCGTACCCGGTCGGTCAGCCGCTCGATGTTCTGCTGCGCAATCTCAAGCGCCGCATCGCCATGTCCAAGGACTTTCCGCACGAGATCGGACTGTTCCTCGGATACCCGATCGAGGACGTTGTGGCTTTATTCGATACGCCGGAAAGGGCTGCAAATTAAGCGGTCTCTGGAAGGTGTACGGCGATGCCGAGGCGGCATCCCGACTGTTTGACCGCCTATCGCGGGTATGCCGCGCTGTGACCAGACGCGTTGACAAGGGCGAAACCCTTTTTGAAGTGTTTGCAGCATAGCATAACTCGATAGAACTACAAATATAGAACAATACATGCGAAGGAGCAAAATTATCATGAGCAAAGCAGCAGTTATTTTCTGGAGCCAGACCGGCAACACCGAGCAGATGGCAAACGCAATCGCAGACGGCATCCGCGAGGGCGGCATGGAAGTTGACGTACTGAACGTTGCGGACACCACCCCGGCTGACGCTGTTAAGTACGCAAAGATCGCTCTCGGCTGCCCGGCAATGGGTGCTGAGGTTCTCGAGGAGACCGAGTTCGACCCGTTCTTCACCGAGCTGGAGAGCAAGATTTCCGGCCTGAAGGTTGCGCTGTTCGGCTCCTACGGCTGGGGCGACGGCCAGTGGATGCGTGACTGGGTACAGCGTACCAACGACGCAAACGCTGTCATCTACACCGATGAGGGTCTCATCCTCAACGAAACCCCGGACGACGACGGCATCGCAAAGTGCAAGGAGTTCGGCAAGGGCTTCGCAGCATTCTAAATTAGATTTTCTCTTGCGGCGTGTGCATACCTGCGCGCAGCGCCGAAACAATTTCTCACGGTCGTAACTGATACGACGGTATCAGTTATGATACAAATATCCTTTCTTGTCCCGGGGGAAACCCCATGGCATACTGCCCGGTATGTCAAAACATAACATGAGCCCGCGGTCATCCGGAACAATGGCCGCGGGCTTCCTCCTATCTGCGGAAAAGGCTGGTCGGCAGCGGCGTCCGCTATGATACAAATATCCTTTCTTGTCCCCGGGGAAACCCCATGGCATACTGCCCGGTATAGCAGGGTAGTATGAGCCCGCGGTCATCCGGAACAATGGCCGCGGGCTTCCTCCTGTCCGGCGGAAACCGGCAGTTAGCGACAGCATACTGCACAATTAGCCGCGGCAAACTCTGTGCAGATTAGTTAGCTTTAACAAACTTGTTTTTTCCGTATTGACACAAAAGGTTAGCTGGTGTAAACTTCAAATGATAAATAGGTTAGAGCGGTCTAACCTGATACAAAACACTTTTTTTCGCGCAGAGATTACAGAAAAGGAGAGGATTACCATTATGCCGCTTACGTTAATGGATGTTGGTGTAGAGACCACCGTAAAGACCATTCGAGGAAAAGACCAGACGAGAAAGTTCCTGCAGAATCTCGGCTTTGTCGAGGGCGCAAAGGTCACTGTTGTGTCTTCTCTGGCAGGCAACGTGATCGTAAACGTGAAGGATGCGCGCGTCGCAATCTCCGAGCAGATGGCTTCGCGCATTATGGTTTAATTGCAAAGGGGGCAAACGCAAATGAGCAATCTGAGACACACGCCGGTCGGCGCCACCGTAACCGTCCGCAAGATTGAGGGCGAGGGTGCAACCCGCCGCCGCATCATGGATATGGGCATCACTCGCGGTGCGGAGATCTATGTCCGCAAGGTAGCGCCGCTGGGCGATCCAGTTGAGATCACCGTCCGCGGCTACGAGCTGTCGCTTCGCAAGGCAGACGCTGAGATGATTCAGGTTGACTGATTTCGATTGAAACCACGGTTTCAATCGAGGGCTGACGAAAAACCGCGCCCTTTGGGCACATTTTTTCGTCCCTTGTATAAATTCCGTGATACATGCTCCCGGAATTTATGGATTTGCGCTGCAAATCCGATTTTATGCGTGCTGACGCACGAACAGAAAGCCGTCAGCAGGCGAATAAACTCGTTAAATTTTTTTACATAGGGGTTAGCGTACACTAATTATTCCGTGCTCACTGATCCTTAGAAAGGGGAAAAAACATGTCAATTCGTTTGGCACTTGCCGGCAACCCGAACTGCGGCAAGACCACGATGTTTAACGATCTGACCGGTGCGACCCAGTATGTCGGCAACTGGCCGGGTGTTACCGTGGAAAAGAAGGAAGGCAAGTTCAAGGGCGACAAGGAAGTCCTGATCACCGACCTGCCGGGTATCTACTCCCTCTCTCCGTACACGCTGGAGGAGGTCGTTGCGCGTGATTATCTCGTAAATGAGAAGCCGCAGGCCATCATGAATCTGGTGGATGCCTCCAACATCGAGCGCAACCTGTACCTGACCACCCAGCTGCTCGAGATGGGCATTCCGGTCGTTGCGGCGCTGAACATGATGGATATCGTCAAGAAGCGCGGCGACGTGATCGACGTAAAGAAGCTGTCCAAGGAACTGGGCGTTACGGTCGTTGAGACCGCAGCCATCAAGGGAGAGGGCACCAAGGAGCTGGTCGAGGCGGCAAAGAAGGCTGCCAAGGAAGGCAAGGCTCCGGCTCGCATCAAGTTCTCCGACACCGTTGAAAATGCGGTAAACGAGATCGAAAAGCTGATTGCAGACGTTACCGAGCCGGCACAGCGCCACTGGTTCGCTGTCAAGCTGTTCGAGCGCGACAGCAAGGTGCAGGCGCGCTTCACCCTCGGCAAGGACGTGCAGGACAAGATCGAGAAGCTCATCACCGCCGTTGAGGAGGAGCTTGACGATGACGCGGAGTCCATCATCACCGATGAGCGCTATCAGTACATTGGCAAGCTGGTCAAGGACTGTGTAAAGAAGAAAAAGACCGGTCTGTCCACCTCGGATAAGATCGACCACATTGTTACCAACCGAATCCTCGCTCTGCCGATCTTCGCGCTGGTCATGTGGCTGGTCTACTACGTTTCCGTAACCACCGCGGGCGGCATCTTCACCGACTGGGCGAACGACGGTGTGTTCGGTGAGGGCTGGCATCTGTTCACCATCGGCGCTGCTGACTATGAGGAAGCAACCGCTGAGTACGACGACCAGATCACCCGCCGCGATGCATGGCTCGAGGCTGCTGACGAGGCCGGCATCGACACTGCTGCTCTGACCGAGGCGCTCGAGGCCGAGGAGGCTGACGAGACCGCCATCGCTGACGCAGCTGCTGCCATCGAGGCAGACCCGGCTGCTGCATCGGTTGTCGGCACTGCCGAGTTCGAGGACGAGGACTCCGGTGAGGTTACCACCGAGGACGTTACTCTTGCGACCTCGAGGAGACCATGACCGCCGAGGAGCCGGATCCGGCTGACTTCGGTGTTTGGGTTCCGGGTATCCCGGTGCTGCTGGAGAAGCTGTTCGCCTCCATGGGCGTTAACGAGGACGGCTGGGTTTACAGCCTGGTAATGGACGGTATCGTTGCCGGTGTCGGCGCGGTTCTGGGCTTCGTTCCGCAGATGCTCATCCTGTTCTTCTTCCTCGCTATCCTCGAGGACTGCGGCTACATGGCGCGTGTTGCGTTCATCATGGACCGTATCTTCCGCAAGTTCGGCCTTTCGGGCAAGTCCTTCATCCCGATGCTGATCGGCTCCGGCTGCGGCGTACCGGCTGTCATGGCTTCCCGTACCATCGAGCAGGAGCGCGACCGCCGCATGACCATCATGACCACCTGCTTCGTACCGTGCGGCGCTAAGCTGCCGATCATCGCAATGTTCGCAGGCGCGTTCTTTGGCGGCTCCGGCACCATCGCATTCTCCGCTTATGTTCTGGGCGTGCTGTCCATCATCATCTCGGGCATCATGCTCAAGAAGTTCAAGATCTTTACCGGCGACCCGGCTCCGTTCGTCATGGAGCTGCCGAGCTATCACGTTCCGACCGCCGGCAACGTATTCCGCTCCATGTGGGAGCGCGGCTCCTCCTTCATTAAGAAGGCAGGCACCGTTATCCTGCTGTCCACCATCTTTATGTGGTTCACCCTCGGCTACGGCTGGGAAGGCGGCGCGTTCTGCGCGGTATCCGATATCGACAACTCCATCATGGCGCGCATCGGCTCTGTGATCGCTCCGATCTTCACGCTGCCGGGCTTCGGTAACTGGAAGGGAACCGTTGCCACCATCTCCGGTCTGGTCGCAAAGGAGAACGTTGTTGCTACCTTCGGTCAGCTGTATCACTTCGTCGGCGAGGTTGCCGAGGACGGCTCCGAGATCTGGAGCGAGCTGGCTGCGGACTTCACGCAGGTCGGCGCGTATGCCTTCATGGCGTTCAACCTGCTGTGCGCACCGTGCTTCGCGGCAATGGGCGCCATCAAGCGTGAGATGAACAACGGCAAGTGGACTGCTTTCGCAATCGGCTACATGTGTGCTTACGCTTACGTTGTATCCACCATCATTTATCAGATCGGCGGTCTGATCACCGGCGAGCTGACCTTCGGTATCGGCACAGTTGTTGCCATCGCATTCATCGCGCTGATCATCTTCCTGCTGTTCCGTAAGCCGGCCAAGGCTGACTCCACCGAGGGCCTGCGCCGTATGAGCGTTGACGCCAACTGATTTCTTTCGGATTTGAAAGGAGGCTTTAACCATGAGTATTGGTGATATCATTCTGGTATTGATCGTAGCGGCTGTCGTGTTCTTCGCGGTCCGTTCGGTCTTCGTCAAGAAGTCCGTCGGCTGCAGCGGCGATTGCGCACATTGCGGCGGCAGCTGTCATCACACAGCGCCTCCGGACAAGAAAAAGTAAACACCTCTCTAAAACCGTCCCGCTTTGCGGGGCGGTTTTTTGCGTTAAGATCGTACTCTCGGACAGGGATTCGCAGGCAGAGCTTTTGCGGTTCGTCCTTTCCGGGCGGAGAGTTTTGCCGTGAACCACGACGGGGAGTGCCGCTACGCGCGGCGGGCGCACAAGAGGGTAGACAACCTACGGTTTTCCACCCTCTTGTGAATCTCCCCTTTTCCCTCAAGGGCTTGGGTGCAGATGGTAGACTGCGTAAGCAGGAAAAGGGGAACGGCAGAGGATTTTTACTACCGCGTGGTATAACACCTTTCCGCATTTCGGCTGCCGTACTGCCACATCCAATTTGGGTCTGCGCAGGCGCGGCATAACAGTGCCGCGCAATAGTTTTACCGGTGCAGGTTATCTCAATCCTGCGGTTGTAGCTGATTTGCACTTGAAAACGGCATGTGCGGCACTGCTATGCCGCGCCCTGCTGGAAGTAAACCGTATGTGTAGCAGTACGGTATCCGACACTGCGAATAGGTTGAGAAAGACACGGAAGAAAAAATCCTCTGCCGTACTCCTTTTCCTGCTTACGAAGTCTACCATCTGCACCCAAGCCCTCAAAAGGAAAGGTAGGAGTTCAAAGAGGAAGGGAAACCATGGGTGTCCCTTCCTTTTTGCTCCCGCGGCGAGTGCCGCAGCTCCCGCGGCGAGTGCCGCAGTCCCCGCCCGGAAGTGGCGAACCGCCTGCGCGGTTCGGGCACACCGCAAAGCCGGTGCCTGCGACCGCTTCGCTATCCTCGAAAACGCCCTTTGCCTTTCCCACTCGGCGTGCTATAATTGATACATAAAGGTGGCGAACGCGCGTGAAACTGCTGACCAAGAACCAACTGAAGATTCTTGCCATGGTGTGCATGACGATTGACCACATCGGCGCGGCGCTGTTTCCGCAGGCGGTGTGGCTGCGCGTGATCGGACGGTTGGCGTTTCCGCTGTTCTCCTACTGCATTGCAGAGGGCTGCCGCTATACGCGGAACAAAGCCCGCTACTTCGGCAGCGTGTTCGCGTGCGGCGCAGTGTGCGTTATCGCGTTCCTGCCGTTCGGCGGCTTCTGCGGAAACGCGCTCATCACGCTGAGCCTGTCCATTTTGCTGCTGTACGGAGTCGAGGCGTGGAAAAGCAGCGGAAAACTGCGCTTTCTGGCATTGACAGCCGCGCTTGCTGCCGTATTTTACCTGCTGTGCCGGACGGTCTACATCGACTACGGCTTCGCGGGCGTGCTCCTGCCGGTCTACGCCGCAGCGGGACGTATCCTCTGGGAGCGCGTGTTCGCCGACATTCCGCCGGTCATCGGTGAGCGGCTCGGCTTTGCAATCGGTCTGCTGGCGCTTGCCGGTGTGATGGGCGGCGTGCAGCGCTTCTGCGTGCTGGCGATCTTTCCGATTTTGCTGCTCGGCAATGAGCGCGGCAAATGGGAGATGCAGCACTTTTTCTATATTTACTATCCCGCCCATCTGGCGCTCATCGGCGCGATGCGGATGGCGCTTGAAGCCGCGGCAGGATAACCGCTCGAACAGTGGAAGTACAGCGGAAATTGTGGTATAATAGCCTCATTCGGCTATTATAAATGATTGATGGCGTATACCACCAGTGGCATAAAAATTTACGTTAAACTTAACGTTTAGCAGCCACTGTGGTATACTATATATAATGTATCAATGAGCGAGGAAAATACACATGAAAATCATGGTGATAGACGGCAACAGCATATTGAACCGCGCGTTCTACGGCATACGGCAGCTGACCAACCACGAGGGACTGCCCACCAACGCGGTTTACGGCTTTCTGGCTACGCTGTTCAAACTGCAGGACGAGGAGCAGCCCGACCGCACCATCGTCTGCTTTGACGTGAAGGAAAAAACCTTCCGCCACCTCAAATTCGACACCTACAAGGCCACCCGCAAGGGCATGCCGGATGAACTGGCGGCGCAGCTGCCGATTACAAAGCAGGTGCTCGATGCGCTCGGCGTTACCCGCTGCGAAAAGGCGGGCTTTGAGGCGGACGACCTGCTCGGCACGATCAGCCGCCGCGCGGACGAGCACGGTGACACCTGCGTGGTCGTAACCGGTGACCGCGACAGCCTGCAGCTTGTCGGCGGCGGCACGACCGTCATGCTGGTCTCCACCCGTATGGGACAGACCACCTACCAGACCTATGACACCGCCGCCTTCCGCGAGAAATACGGCTTTGACCCGATTCGCCTGATTGACCTCAAGGCGCTCATGGGCGATTCGTCGGACAACATTCCGGGCGTGCCCGGCATCGGTGAAAAGACCGCCATGCAGCTGCTGCACGACTTCGGCACGCTCGAGGGCGTGTACGCGAATATCGAGGACGAGCGCATCAAAAAGGGTGCGCGCACCAAGCTGCAGAACGGCGAGCAGTCCGCGAAGGACAGCTACTGGCTTGCCACCATCGACCGCAACGTGCCGCTCGACCTCGATGTGGAGCACCTGCCCGCGCAGGACATCGACGAGACCGCGCTCTACGACCTGCTGACGCGGCTGGAGTTCAAGAATTTCATCAAGCGGTTTGACCTTTCGGGCGAGAGCGTGTCCGCGCCGCGTCTGCCGGAGCTGAAAACAGAACGAGTGGAGAATGTGCTCGAAGCGTTCAACTTAATGGATTCGCTGACCGACTGCGACCGCGTGTACGCCATCGTGCCGGAAACCTTAGGTGCAGTTTGCCTGCTGGACGGTGACACGGCGCACATCCTGTTCGCGGAGGCGTTCGGTGACGCGTGGAACGACATTCTGTGCCGCCTGTTCGACGGCACGCTGTCGCTCGTGCTGCACGATGCGAAGGCCACCGTGCGGGCACTGCTGCAGCGCGGTATGGACCCGAAGGGCATCGTGTTTGACACCGCCATCGCGGCGTACCTGCTCGACCCGACCCAGTCCGGCTACGACCTGCCGCGGCTCGCGCTTGCGTACTGCAATGCCGAGCTGCCGGAGCTGGATTTGGACGATCCGGCAGCGGTTTCACTCCTCGGCGGTCAGGAGGACACCGAGAAGGCCGTGGCGCAGCATGTCGGTGCGCTGCGCGCCATTTACGCCGAGGCGGCTGACCGGATCGAGCAGCTTGGCATGCGAAAGCTGTACTACGAAATCGAGCTGCCGCTCCTGCGCGTGCTGGCTGAGATGGAAGCGGCGGGCTGTGCGGTCGAGCCGGATGAGCTGCGTGCCTTCGGTGACAAGCTGGACGTGCGTATCCGCGACCTGACCGAGCAGATTTATCATGACGCGGACGGCGAGTTCAACATCAACAGTCCCAAGCAGCTGGGTGAGGTGCTGTTCGAGAAACTCGGCCTGCACGCCCCGAAAAAGACAAAAACAGGCTATTCCACCAACGTTGAGGTGCTTGAGCGTATCGCGGAGGACCACCCGATCGTGCCGCGCATCCTCGAATACCGCAAGCTGACCAAGCTGAAAAGCACCTACGTTGAGGGACTTCTCAAGGTCATCAGCCCGGCGGACGGACGCATTCACACGCATTTTCAGCAGACCGTGACCGCCACCGGACGCCTGTCCTCGACCGACCCGAACCTGCAGAATATTCCGGTCCGCACCGAGCTTGGCCGCGAACTGCGCCGCATGTTTGTCGCACCGGACGAAAATCACGTCCTGATCGACGCGGATTATTCGCAGATTGAACTGCGCGTGCTCGCGCATATCTCGCAGGACGAGCACATGATCGAAGCCTTTAAGCACGGGCAGGATATTCACGCCGCAACGGCTGCCAAGGTCTACCATGTGCCGCTTGAGGAGGTCACGCCGCAGATGCGCTCCTCGTGCAAGGCGGTCAACTTCGGCATCGTGTACGGCATCTCGGATTTCTCGCTCGCGCAGGACATCGGCGTGACGCGCAAAGAGGCGGGCGAGTTTATCAAAACCTACCTTGACACCTATCCGGGCGTGAAGAAATATATGGAGGACATCAAGCAGACCGGCAGGGAGCAGGGCTACGTTACGACCCTGTTCGGCCGCCGCCGCGCGCTGCCCGAGCTGAAGAGCAAGAACTTCAATATGCGCTCGTTCGGTGAGCGTGTTGCGATGAATACCCCGATTCAGGCACCGCCGCGGATATCATCAAAATCGCCATGGTCCGTGTCCGCGACCGCCTGCTGAGAGACGGTCTGCAGAGCCGATTGATTCTCCAGGTGCATGACGAACTCATCCTCGAGGCACCGAAGGACGAGCAGGAAACCGCCATGCACCTGCTCACCGAGGAGATGGAGAACGCATTCCGGATGGATGCTCCGCTGGTGGCAGAGGCCAAGGCGGGGCACAGCTGGTACGATGCGAAATAGTTTGCTGCCCCGCCCTGCGAAACAGATTCCGAATTAGAGAAGGGATAAAATGGACACCATAATTTTTCTTTGCACCGGCAACACCTGCCGTTCCCCGATGGCGGAAGGCTTATTCCACGCACATAACGGCGAGGAAAAGACCGGTTTAACGGCGGCTTCTGCCGGATTATACACCGAAAACGGCCTTCCGGCTTCCGCGAACGCGGTTGCCGCAGCCGGAGAACGCGGCGCGGATATTTCGGCGCACCGCTCGCGTCAGCTGACCGCCGAGATGGCCGAAAACGCGAAGTATCTGGTCTGCATGACCGGCGCGCACTACGACCGGCTGTGCGAACTGTTTCCGGACTGCGCGGACAAGATTTTCACGCTGCTGCCCGAGGACATTTCCGACCCGTTCGGCGGCGATCTCGCCACCTACCGCCGCTCTGCTGCCGAGATCGACAAGGGCGTGCAGGCGGTCATCGAGAGCCTGAGCCGATGAACATTGTCGTGATGCAGGAGCGTCATCTCGCGGCGCTGGCGGAGATCGAGCGCGCGTGCTTTCACGCGCCGTGGAGCGAGAACATGCTGCGCGAGGAGCTGGGCAAGGGCATTTTCCTCGTGGCGGAGCAGGACGGCAGAACGGCGGGTTACGTCGGCTGCCAGACCGTGCTCGACGAGGGGTATATTACCAATGTGGCCGTGTCGCCCGATCATCGGCGGCAGGGCATCGCGCGGGCGCTGATTGCCGAACTGACAGCGAAAGCCGGAGAAAACAAGCTGGCGTTTGTGACGCTCGAGGTGCGCGAGAGCAATGCGCCGGCGATAGCGCTCTACACCGGAGCCGGATTTGCGCCGGTCGGAAAACGGAGGAATTTTTACAGCAATCCCACAGAAAACGCGGTTTTAATGACGATTTCACTGATTTGAAGGAGGATTTTGCCATGCTGGAGCTTCGCTTTGTTGACGCGGAAAACAGAGATTTTCACGACCTGACCGCTGCGCTGGACGAGTATTATTTCATGCTCGTCGGTGAGGTGGAGAAGCGCTACGCCAAGTACAACCTGCCGCATCTGTTTGACTGCCGCATCGTCGCATACGAGGACGGCAAGCCCGCAGGCTGCGGCGCGTGGAAGAAGATCGACGAGGGGACATTCGAGGTCAAGCGCATTTACATCGCGCCGGCGTTCCGCCGAAAGGGCGTTGCGAGCGCGGTCATTGCGGCGCTCGAGCAGGACGCGGCAAAGCACGGCTTCACCAAGGCCATCCTCGAGACCGCCCGCACGACCGAGGATTCGGCGGCGCTGTACACCAAGCTCGGCTATCGCGTCATTCCGTACTACGGCAGTCCGGCGGGCGCGGAAAACTGCCTGTGCTTTGAGAAAAATTTAGGAGATTAACCATGAAAATACTTGCAATCGAGTCCTCGTGCGATGAAACGGCGGCAGCGTCATCGAGGACGGACGAAAAATCCTGTCGAGCGTGGTGGACACACAGATCGCCACGCACGCGCTGTACGGCGGCGTTGTGCCGGAAATCGCGTCTCGGCGGCACATGGAGGCGGTCGTGCGCGTGACCGAGCAGGCGCTCAAGGACGCGGAAATGGACAAGCACGACGTGGACGCGGTTGCCGCGACCTGCGCGCCCGGACTGATCGGTGCGCTGCTCGTCGGCGCGAACTTCGGCAAGTCGCTCGCCTTTGCGATGAACAAGCCGTCATTCCGGTGCACCACATCCGGGGACACATTGCGGCTACTTATCTGGCGTATCCGGAGCTGAAACCGCCGTTTTTGACACTGATCGCGTCCGGCGGTCACAGCGAGATCGTGATGGTGAAAAGCTACACCGAGTTTGAAATCCTCGGCGGCACACGCGACGACGCAGCAGGCGAGGCGTTCGATAAAGTCGCCCGCGTGCTCGGTGTCGGCTATCCGGGCGGCCCGAAGATCGACAAGCTGGCGCAGGACGGCGACCCGAAAATGTACAAGCTGCCGGACTCGCACATCAAGGATGCGCCGCTGGATTTCTCCTTCTCGGGACTCAAAACGGCGGTCATCAATCTGGCGCACAACGCCGAGCAGAAGGGCGAAACCATCGACCGGAACGGTCTCGCGGCCTCGTTCTGCGCGGCTGTCGTGCATACGCTCGTGCCGCGGCTCGAGATGGCCGTCAAGCAGACGCATGCGCGGCGCGTTGTGTGTGCAGGCGGCGTGGCAGCCAATTCGTTCCTCCGTGCGGCCCTGCAGGATATGGCAAAGCGCGAGCACGTTCAGCTGTTCATGCCGCCGCTGCAGCTGTGCGGCGATAACGCCGCCATGATCGGCAGTCAGGCGTATTATGAGTATCAGGCGGGCACCCGCGGCAAAACCCTGCAGAATGCCTACGCCACCGCGGATATCGGAAAGAATATCTGCGATTGAGATGGATTGAGCATGCACTTCGTCTGCATAGCAAAACCCCGGCCGTCCCTTTTCCCCTTTGTGTTGATGGGGTATAACTCCGGTGATTTCACTAAATCACGCACATAACCGATACTGGATACCAAAAAAGATGCCGAAGGCAGCTTCGGCATCTTTTCATGCCTCGAAAGAAGCACAAAAATATTGTATGATACAAAAGAATTCTCTCTTTTCAGAATTGTGTACTTATGGGAAATGAGCTTATAAATATACATTGCAAACAGCAGACATCTATTTTATAATCAAATATAAAAATCGAAATTTATAAAGGAGAATATTGATGAAATTATTTTTATGTTCGCACTTTTCAAGTGTAGGAAGTCTGATAAAGGAAGAAATTGAAAATAAGAAAGTCGCATTTATTCCAACAGCTTCACTGCGTGAAGGCTACACCGGTTATGTCGGCTCGGCTCGAAAATTATTCAAAAAGTTGGGAGCGATCGTAACTGAAATTGATATTTCAACGGAGGCTTATTCAACGATACAGTCTGTTTTTGAAGAAGCAGATGTGATATATTTTACCGGCGGAAATTCTTTCTTTCTTATGGACCAGCTCCGTAAAACGGGAACTGATGGACTGCTGAAAAAGGAATTGGCAAATGGAAAATTGATGATCGGTGAGTCGGCAGGCGCAATTATATGCGCTCCAAGCATCCAATATATCGAGCAAATGGATGAAAAGCCGGAGGACTACTCACAAGAAGATGATGCAGGGATTGATTTGATTGATTTCTATGTTCTTCCGCATTATCTTACAGCACCATTTAAGAAAGTTACCGAGAAAATAATGACTGAGTTTTCGGATTTGAATCTATGCCCAATTAACAACCGTCAGGGAATTGTAATTGATGGTGAAGATTCAAAGGTTATTTGCAACGACTAATTTGAAAATTCCAGTTTGTTGAACTGAATAGCATATTCTGACCGATAGGAGCAAGGTTAAAACCCACCTTGCTCCTTTTCCTATGCTTAGAGTTCCGTCAAATCGACGGAGGGATTGGCGGATAGGCTTATATCAACACAAAAGGTAAAAGGGAACCCCGGCCTTGTCGCTTGACAAAGCCGGGGCTGCTCGGGTATAATATACCCAAGAGGACACTGTTCAGCAGTCAGACCCTCAGTCATCGAAATTTGTTATGATGACCGTTCGTGAGTCAGACGAGCGGTCATCGCGCTTTTATACAGAAGATGTACAGCAGGATTACTGTACATACGAAAAGCTGAAATGCCTTTTTCCGCATTCGCGCCACCTCCTTCCTGCCGCAGACAGCGGGAAAGGAAAGAGGGTCTGACCGCTATGTGAACTTGTCCGTTTCGATTATAGCATATACAATCGAAATCTGTCAATAAGCCGCCTTTTGGGGCGGTTTTTTGCATTTCATGACAGAAAAAAGACGGATACATGCGTCCGTCTCTTGCAGCAAAAAAATAAAAACCGTCTGAAAAGACGGTTGATTGACACAATATGACACGCATGCTATAATCAAAGTGCAAACGGTGAAAAAAGGTTGTTCCTCCCTCGATAAAAAGGGAGGTGATCCGGATGTCAATTTCCGAAACACTGCTGTTGTTTCAGTTGATCACCACGATCGTCTTTGGTATCTTAGGATACATAAAGAAATAACCGCCCCGTAACCGGAGCGGCGTTTCCTCAAACACTTAACTATGGGGAACGACCGCCCGTTACCAGCAGGCCGCCGTTTGTACTTAAGATTATAGCGCAGAGTCTCGGCTTTGTCAAGCGACAAGGCCGGGACTCTGTTGTTTACGCGTTATACGAAATCAGTCCAAGCTGCATTTTCCAGTCGATGACGCGCACGGCGGAAGCGTGAATCTGCGACTCAGGAATCGTGCCGTCCTGTACGGCAGCAAGCACGGCGTTGTACTGGGTCTCGAAATCCGACGAGGTGAGCATATCATTGCCCGCCTGTACGGCAAGCACCGCCGCGTTTTCGCCGCCGGTGTAATCGCGGATGGCGTCCATGATGAGGTCATCGGTCAGGATTACGCCGTCAAAGCCGAGTTCCTCGCGGAGAATGCGGTGCACCTCGGCTGAGAGCGACGCCGGCCGGTCGGCGTCCATGCAGTTTACCACATTATGGCTGACGAGAACCGACTGCGCCCCGCTCGCAATGCCCGCCTGAAACGGCAGGAAGTCCGACTGCCGGAAGGTGTCCATCGGCCGCTCGTCAATGGCGATGCCGGTGTGCGTATCCGCGTTATTGCCGTAGCCGGGGAAGTGCTTGAGCACCATGCCGGTCTTATCACTGACCATCTGCGTAACCACCGTGCGGACGTATTCGCCGGTCTGCTCGGCGTCCATGCCGAAGCTGCGCGCGTAAATGAAATCGCTCGGGTCGGTCGAAACGTCGCACACGGGCGCAAAATTAACATTGATACCCAAATCGCGCAGCAGCGCGTCCTTCTCGGCGGTGTCGCTCGTGATGCGGTCAAAGCCGCCCTCGCTGTACAGCGCCTGCGGTGACTGGAATTTCGTGTCGCGCAGATTCGGGTTGGAGCTGACGCGCACGACCGTGCCGCCTTCCTCGTCCACGCCGATGAGCATGGGCGTTTTTGCGGCATTCTGGTAGGCTGCGATGGTGTTTGCGACGGATTCTTTGGTCTGGCCGTCAAAATCGCGCGCAAACAGCAGATAGCCGCCGATGTCGTACTGCGCGGTCAGCGCCGCCGCGTCGGTCTCCGGACAGCGCACGAAGAACATCTGCGCGACCTGCTCCTCGAGCGTCAAGTCGTCCGCATATTGCTCCGCCGCCGTCCGGCGGACCTCCTCCGGCGTGGGTTCCGGCTCGGGCTGCTCGACGGTCGGCGCGGACGGCGTTTCGTCCTTTGCGGCGGTGTCCGTGCTGCCGCAGGCCGTCAGTCCGGCGCAGAGCAGACCCAGCAGCAGCGCAAGCATTCGTTTTTTCATGTGTATCACCTCGTTTGCCTACATTATACAAGAGAGCAGGGGAGTTGTAAAGCATAGGGTGAATGTGGTAATATTACAAAGTAGGAGTTTGAGGGCAGGAGGATGCGTGAGAGTGGAGAGCGTGTCACTCGTCAATGATCTGCACCTGTGCAGCCGCAGGGGCGAACAGCGTTCGCCCACAAAACGGAAATCCCTAATCCTGTCATTGGTTCTACACAAGAAAGGGTGTTCACTGTGAACATAACCATACTCTATCCGCACAAACGGAAAACCAAATCGTCCACCTACGGCATTGCACAGATGGTGCTCGACCGCCTGCTTTCGGGCGGCACGCTGCACGAATTTTATCTGCCGCAGGATATGCCGCATGTCTGCGCGGGCTGCTATGCATGCATGAACGGCCGCGAGGACAAGTGCGGCGGGCACGAATACATGCAGAAGCTCATCGCCGCGATTGATGACTCCGAGCTGATCATTTTCTGTGCACCGACCTATGTTTACCACATTCCGGGGCAGGTCAAGACCCTGCTCGATCACTTTGCGTACCGCTGGCTGGTGCACCGTCCCGACCTGTCGCTGATGTGCAAGCAGGCGCTCATCATCACGACCGCGGCGGGCGGCGGCATGAAATCCACCGTCGGGGATTTGCGCGACAGCATGAATTACTGGGGCATTGGCCGCACGCACGTTATCACGCAGGCCGTCTGGGGATATGACTGGAGCAGCATGCCCGAGAATTTCATGCACAAAATTGAGCAAAAGGTAGAGAAAACGGTTTCTGCCATTCGGAAAAATGCCGGAAATGTCACGCCGTGCGCGAAGGTCAAGGGATTGTTTTACATGTACCGCCTGTTCCATAAAAAGCGCAAAATGAATCCCGTTGACGACGAATACTGGTATCAAAAAGGCTATGTGACGGGGAAACCTTGGAAAAGAGGACGATAATGGCAACCACAAAAGAATTTCTCGCGGAAATATTAGACCGCCTGTCCGGACTGGACGGCGTAACGCATCGACCATGATGGGGGAGTATATACTCTACTACAACGGCAGAATCGTCGGTGGAATTTACGATAACCGCCTGCTGGTCAAGCCGGTCAAAGCTGCGATAAGCTGCCTTCCGGATGCGTCTTATGAATTTCCGTACGACGGCGCAAAACCCATGCTGCGGGTGACGAAAACCGACGATGCCGCCCTCCTGCAGAAGCTGCTGCGTGCCATGTATGACGAACTTCCGGCACCGAAACCCAAGAAGAAAAAGCAATAAGGAGTGAAAAACATGCACACCATCGGACGTTTTGCACCCAGCCCGAGCGGGCGGATGCACCTCGGCAACGTGCTGTGCGCGCTGCTGGCATGGCTGAGTGCGCGGCAGCAGAACGGCGAATTTCTGCTGCGGATTGAGGATTTGGACGAAATGCGCTGTCCGCGCAGCTTCGCGGATTTAATTATCGACGACCTGCGGTGGTTAGGGTTAGACTGGGACGGCGAAATCCCGTATCAGTCCGAGCGCACGGCTGTTTACGAGAAATACGAGGCGATTTTGTGCGAAAAAGGTCTGCTGTACCCGTGCTTCTGCTCGAGAGCGGCCCTGCACGCCGCAAGCGCGCCGCACCTGTCGGACGGCAGGGTGGTCTACGCCGGAACCTGCCGCGATTTAACACCCGAACAGGTGGCCGAAAAGCGCAGAAAGCGTGCGCCTGCAACGCGCGTGCGCGTGCCCGAGCGCACCATCACATTCACGGACGGCGTGTACGGCGAGTATACTGAAACGCTCACCGAGGAGTGCGGCGACTTCATCATCCGGCGGTCGGACGGCGTGTTCGCGTATCAGCTGGCGGTCGTGGTGGATGACGGCCTGTCCGGCGTGACCGAGGTCGTGCGCGGGCACGATCTCATCGGCAGTACGCCGCGCCAGATCTGGCTGTATGAGCTGTTCGGCTTCACGCCGCCGAACTTCATCCATATCCCGCTGCTGTGCGACCATGACGGACGCCGTCTGTCCAAGCGCGATGAGGACCTCGACCTCGGTCTCCTGCGGGAAAAATTCACACCCGAGCAGGTCATCGGCGCACTCGCCTGCGCCGCAGGACTGACCGACACCGCAGAGCCGGTTGCCGCGAAGGAGCTCGTGAAAGCGTTTTCGTGGGAGAAGATTCCGAAGCATGAGCTGTACCTGCCGAACGTGTTTCGAGACATCGAGAAAAATTGAGAATGGAAAATGGAGAATGGAGAATTACCGTAAGGGTTTTCCGTTCTCCGTTTTTGTTTATCGGGTGTTATTTTATGGCATATATTTTTATCATTTGCACGATTTATGCCGTAGGGTGCGATAAGGTAAAGTCTAACATCAATTATAATTCGCAGGTGCCGTCCGCAACAACGCGCAAACGAGTTGCGCGACACAGACATCCCCCAGGGGACCCTCTCTTGCCCTTCGGGCAATTCACCTTGTGTCGCGCCTGCGGAGATGAAACCGCATGTGTAGCAGAACGGTATCTGACATTGCGAATAGGTTGCGAAAGACACGGAAGAAAAAATCCTCTGCCGTTTCCCATGTCGGAGCGGTCACATGTAGGCAATCTGCGCCAGATTAGGAAGCAAGGGAAAGGTAGGAGTTCAAAGAGGAAGGAAAACCGTAGGTTGTCCCTTCCTTTTTGCCCCG
>NZ_QUMC01000043.1:0-16625 GCF_003481925.1 Butyricicoccus sp. OF10-2
GTTTTCCTTCCTCTTTGACTCCTGCCTTTCCCTTAGAGAGCACGGCGAAATTTGCAGAGCTGAGACTCGCAAAGGAACGGCAGAGGATTTTTTCTTCCGTGTCTTTCTCAACCGTTTCGCAGTGCCAGATACCGGACTGCTACACAGGCGGTTTGCTCTCCGCTGAGTGCGGCATAACAGTGCCGCACAAACTCTTAACGTGTTGTGTTGGAAGGCACCTACGCAGTTAAATGTGGTGAATGTCTAAATTCGCAGGTGCCGTGCGTAGTAACAGGCTAAAGAATTGCGCGACCCGTCCGCAGACGGCGAAATCCCCGACAGATAAACGAATCACCATCAATCAAACATCGCAGGAATAAAAACGCTCACAGGCAGGAGGAAAGAACGAATATGCCGAAGAAATTTTTAGAGGCCGGCAAGATCGTCGGCACGCACGGCGTGCGTGGCGACCTGAAGGTGCAGAGCTGGTGCGACAGCCCTGAGGTGCTGTGTGACTTTGACACGCTCTATCTGGACGAAAAAACGCCTGTGACCGTCGAAAAGGCGCAGGTTCACAAGAATGTTGTGCTTATGCACATCAAGGGCATTGACACGGTCGAGGCTGCCGAGGCGATGCGCAACAAGGTGCTCCACCTCGACCGCGAGGACGTAGAGCTGCCCGAGGATCTCGTGTTCATTCAGGATATTCTGGGCTTCAAGGTGTTCGATCTGCGCGTTGACCGTGTAATCGGCCGCATCCGTGACGTACTGACCAGTAATCCGGCGCACGATATGTACGAAATCGCCGGTGAGGACGGACGTCTAATCTACATTCCGGCCATCAAGCCGTTCCTCAAGGAGATCGACATGGAAGCCGGCGTGATCTATGTTGAGAGCATCGAGGGTCTGATCGAATGAAAATCGACATTATGACGCTGTTTCCGGAGATGATCAACGCGGTTATGCGCGAAAGCATCATCGGACGCGCCCAGGACAGGGGTGTTGTCGAGGTCAAGGCAACCAACATCCGCGATTATGCGCTCGACAAGCACCACAAGGCAGATGACGCGCCCTACGGCGGTGGACGCGGACAGGTCATGCTGGCTGAGCCGCTGTATCTGTGCCATCAGGCGCTGAGTGCCGGCGAACATGTACACACGGTGTTCCTCTCTGCACAGGGACAGCCGTTTAACCAGCAGAAAGCGCGTGAGCTGCTCGCGAAGGAGCACTTTATTCTGGTCTGCGGCCATTATGAGGGCATTGACCAGCGGTTTATCGACGAGTGCGTGGATGAGGAGATTTCCATCGGTGACTTTGTGCTGACCGGCGGGGAGATTCCCGCGATGGCAGTTGCGGACGCAGTATGCCGCATGGTGCCGGGCGTTCTGCCGGACGAGGAAGCGTTCACGGCGGAAAGCCACTGGGACGGTCTGCTCGAGCATCCGCAGTACACCCGTCCGGAAAACTGGCGCGGCAGAGAAGTGCCGGAGGTGCTGCTCTCCGGGCACCATGCCAATATTGAAGCATGGAGACGCGAAATGAGCCTGCGCCGCACGAAAAAGGATCGGCCCGACCTGTTTGCACAGTTTCAGCCGCAGGATAAGCGGGATAAAAAGATTCTCGATAAAATTCACAGCGATGAGCGGTAAAAAGAACCCTTCGGGGTTCTTTTCAGTCTGTCAAAAAAGTATTATTTTAATTTTTACGCTTCGTGCGGCAGCACGCATAAAATAGGATTTGCGAAGCAAATTCATAAATTCCGGGAGCATGTATCTCGGAATTTATACAAGGGAAGAAAAAATGTGCCCGTAGGGCGCGGTTTTTCTTCAGTATTCGCTCGAAAGCGTGGTTTCGAGCGAGAGGCTGCTCGGAAAACGATAGTTTTTCGACAGCCTCAAAAGAACCCTTCGGGGTTCTTTTTTGTTGCGCAAACGCGAAAAGAGAGCCTGCTTACACAGACTCTCTTTCCGGACAGCTCCAAAAGGAAAATTATGCGTTTGTATCATTGGACTGCTCGAGTGCGGCCTGTTCGTCCGCAAGAGCAGCTTCGCGCTTTTTCTCCAGACGCGAGCCGATAAAGTAGCCGACAGCGGCCACAACGACCGCCCAGACGGTTGTGCTCGGGGATTTCGCCAGAATATCGCCCAGACCGGTACCCTGCATCTTCTCACTGAGAATACCAACCAGTCCGCACAGGATATAGCCGACAGCGGCGCCCAGACAGGTCAGCTGGAACACATGGCGCTTCATGCCGAAGATCTTCACATCGGCAGGATCAATATCTTCTTCCTCTTCTGGTTCCGCATCGAGGATGGCGGGTGCATTTTCATCCTGCGCAGCGGGCGGGGTATCTTCGGCTGCGGCAGGCAGGGTTTCCTGCTCCTGCACATCGGAAACCGCCTGTTCTTCGTCCAGCGGCTGCTGGTTTTCGCTCATAGCGAGCACTTCCTCTCTTTTCCGGAGAAACGGCGATGGGTCACATCATATTGTTATTGCGCGTGCTCTCGGACGGAATGATGATCGCGGCGATAATATACGCCAGGATACCCGAACCGCCGAGGAAGCATACAAGCGCCCATGCCAGACGGATCAAAGTCGGGTCGAGATCAAAATATTCCGCGATGCCGGCACAGACACCGCACAGCATGCGGTTGGATTCACTGCGATACAATTTCTTGCCATTCATCGTAAAGTCTCCTTTTCTTTTATCATACGTTGTTTTGTGGATTTCGTCAAGTTACAGTTCAGACAGGGGTATCAGCGTTCGTGGATGCGATCTGAGAAAGCAGGCTGATCTGTCCGGAGCCGGACACTCTGGCTTGCAGATCGTGTGGAACGTGCTCGGCGCGGTTATCGTATTGTGCAGTGCCGTTTCCGAGTTCGTCCATCTGAACCAGCGGTGTGCCGTTCATTATGACTGTACCCCAGTTGGCAGTGGCCCGTACATGATACTGGTCTGCCGACTCTGGCAGGGTGGCGGATAAGCGGCCGTCGGTTGCATCCAGCGTGATTCTGTGTCCATACAGTTCATCGGCGGTGAGCGTACCATTTCCGGCAGACAGCTCGATATTCTGCGCGGATAGACGGTCACGGATGGTCACATTGGCCTGCTGTCCACAGGAAATGCGGATTTGCAGATAATTTCCGTCACGGGGCAGGGTAATCGTTGCCGGTTCATCGTTTGCCCAGAGCGAAGCAGTCCAGTGTGTACCGTTTATCTGCGTATCTGCGAAATTAACGCTTGCGCTGACGGCGAAGTCCGAACCGTTCTCGATAGTAAATTCTCCACCATTAAGCGCCAAGTCGATGTAATCGATTTGATCGACCGACTGGATAGGCATATCGCCGTGCTCGATGGCATTCCGGCGGGTTTCGAGGTAATCCTGCACCCAGCTGGTGTCGAAATCGCTGTCATTATCTTCATCGGCGGTGACAATGTGGTCGCTGATGTTCACAAACTTATCGGAAAAATTTTGTGCGGCATCGCTGAACGGGTGCAGCGCACCATCGTAGTACACGCTGTAAAACTGTCCGCCGAGCACATGACCGACCGTCGTCAGTCCCAGACCGAGCACCAGCACGGCAGCGCAGGCAATAATGAGCTTTTTCATACATTTCCACCTCCTGTACGGCGGCATCTGTTGCGAATCCAGTTAAACGGCGCACGCAGCACGGCGACAAAGGCGCGGAACACCGGCGGCACAAACAGAATGCTCAGCTTGATGGACAGCAGTCCGAGCAGGATACCGGCGGCAAAGGCAGCCAGTCCGTTGCCGAGTGTGACGAGCGCGTTCGCCGGTGTCGCCCACAGTGTGCAGGACAGCAGGGCAATCACGGCTCCGCCGCAAATCAGCGCAAGCGGAATGCCGTACAGAATGAGCAGTACAGCGAAAATCACCGCGAGCGCGGTCACAACGATCGCCAGAAGCACGCCAAGCACGGTTGCACCTGCGCCGAATACGAGCGGCAATCCGATCGGGATAGCGAGCAGCACCAGCACAATCAGCAGCAGCGGACTGATACCGCGCCAGCGGCGCTTTTCTTTTATCGGCTGTGCATGCGGTACAGCGGTCAGTTCGCGGTAATCCGCGAGAATCTGCGCTGCAACCTTTGCCGGCTCGCCGAGTTCCTCAATGGCCTTTGTCTCGTTTTCCGGGCCTGCGTCGTCAAAATATTCTTCGTAATAGCGCAGAGCGTTCGCGCGTTCCTCCTCCGGCAAAACCGAGAGCGCACGCCGCAGCGCTGCCATGTAATCTGCTCTGTTCATTCGTTCACCCCTCCAAAAAAGATCGTGTCGATCCCGCTGCGGTAGTTCTGCCAGTCGATGCGGTGCTGCCGCAGAGCGGCTCTGCCGTGCTCGGTGATCTGGTAGTAGCGGCGGTTGCGGCCCGCATAGGCCTGATCGTAGGTGGTCAGGCAGCCGTCCTTCATCAGCCGCCGAAGTACCGGATACAGCGTAGATTCGGAAATATCCAGTACCTTTTGCACGTCCTGCGTAATACGGTAGCCGTAGGTGCTTTCTCGCTCGACTACGGCAAGCACGATGCCGTCCAGCAGGGAGGACGAGATGGGATAGGACATATGGAATCCTCCTCTCCTGTGTTTCTAATAATATTATATGAGATATAATATAGTCCGTCAACAGGTATATCAAAAATAACTATGAAGGAATTGTAAATTTTGTGGGATCAGTGCAGGAAAAACACTGTTTTCGCATTGTATTCGCCGGAAAGATAGCGTATAATGGTATCTGTATAAGTATGGGCAGAGGAAACGAACGAAAGGGCGAATCTGATAAATGAAACTGGCTGTATTATTCGGCGGTATTTCGAGTGAGCACGACATCTCGTGCCTGTCTGCCGCTTCTATTTTGCGAAACCTGAATAAAGATAAATATGAAATCTATCCGGTCGGCATCACCCGCAGCGGCGAGTGGCTCTACTGCCCGAACTGTGATCCGGACCGTGTAGAGAGCGGTGCGTGGGAGCGCATGACCGGCAAGGTAAAGGTCGTTCTCGCACCCGACCGCGGCATGCACGGCATGGTGCTGCTCCGTGAGGGAGAGATCGAGATTGTCCGTCTGGACTGCGTATTCCCGGTGCTGCACGGCGTCGGCGGCGAGGACGGCACGATGCAGGGTCTGCTCGAGCTGGCCGGCATTCCGTACGTCGGCTGCGGCGTAGCCGCAAGCGCGAACACGATGGACAAGGCCCTGACGAAAAAGGTCGTTGAGGGTACGGGCGTCCGTCAGGCACGCTACTATCTGGCGCTGAGATATGACTTTGAGCGCAATGCCGAGGCAGTAATCGCCGCGGCTGCGGAAACGCTGGGCGCGTTCCCGGTATTCGTCAAACCGTGCTCGCAGGGCTCGTCCGTGGCGTTGCCAAGGCGAACAATCTGCTCGAACTGGCCGAGGGCCTGACCGAAGCATTTAAGCTGGATACCAAGGTGCTCGTCGAGGAGTTCATCGACGGTCACGAGGTCGAGTGCGCGGTGCTCGGCAACCTCGAACCGCAGGCCTCCACGGTCGGCGAGATCGCTCCGACGCAGGAGTTCTACACCTTTGACGCCAAGTACAAGGACGAAAGCTCGCGTCTGTACATTCCGGCACATATCACCGAGGAGCAGATTGCGACCGTCCGTCGGGACGCTGTCCGCGTTTACACCGCACTCGGCTGCCGCGGCCTGTCGCGCGTAGACTTCTTTGTCACCCACGACAGCGGCGAGGTCGTTTTCAACGAGCTGAATGCGATTCCGGGCTTTACCTCGATCAGCATGTACCCCAAGCTGTTTGACTACGAGGGCATCGGCTATGCCGAGCTGCTCGACCGCCTGATCTCTCTGGCACTGGAGGAGCACAATGGATAAGCGTGCGATTGGCGTATTTGACTCCGGCTTGGGCGGTCTGACCGCCGTGCGCCGTCTGCACGCCCTGATGCCGCAGGAAAATATCATCTATTTCGGCGATACCGGCCGTGTGCCGTATGGTACGCGCGGCCGCGATATCATCACCAAGTATGCCCGGCAGGATGTGGCGTTTCTGCGCCAGTATGACCTGAAATCCATCATCATTGCCTGCAACACCGTGTCCGCAATCGCGCTTGACCTGCTTTCCGAGGAGAACGACATCCCAATCATCGGCACGGTCGAGCCTGCCTGCCGCCGCGCCATGACCATGACGCAGACCGGCAGAGTCGGCGTGATCGGCACGGCGGCCACCATCCGTTCGGGTGCATACGAGAAGTATCTGCACAAAAAGGACGGCACGCTCGACCTGTTCACGCAGGCGTGTCCGCTGTTCGTGCCGCTGGTCGAGAACGGCCGCGTGCACCGCGGCGATGTGGTCATCGAAACTGTGGTGAAGGAATATCTCACGCCGCTGAAGGACGCAGGTGTGGATACGCTGATTCTCGGCTGCACGCACTATCCGCTGCTCGAGGAGGTCATCGGCGACTTTATGGGTCCGGATGTGACGCTCATTGACTCGGGCGCCGAGGCGGCAAACCTCGCTTCCACGCAGTTTGACCCGAACGAGGGTACGGGTACAACGCAGTATTTCGTTTCGGACGATCCGCAGGGCTTTGACCAGCTCGCCGAGCTGTTCCTGCAGGAAAAGGTCGATGTCGGTGCGGAGCTTGTGGATATTTCCCGCTATTAAGGAGCATAGAAATATGAAGAAGGACGTTTGGCTGACGATTTCCTCTCAGCAGCAGTTTGCGGGCTGTGACGAGGAGAACATCGACCTGCAAACCGCTGCCACGCTGTACGAGCGCGGCGGAAAATATTACATCGCATACGAGGAAAGTGAACTGACCGGACTCGAAGGCACCAAGACCACCGTCAAGCTGGACGGCAAAACGGTTGCCCTCATCCGCACGGGTACGTTTCCCTCGCACATGCTGTTCGCTGAGGACGAGCGCCATGTCGGTCTGTATCAAACGCCGGTCGGCAGCGAAATGGCTATCGCCACCCACACCTCGCGGGTGCACAACACCATCGGCGAGAACGGCGGACACCTTATCATCGACTATACGGTCGAGGTGGACAACTCTCTCATGGGAGAACACCACTTTGAGATGACGGTATCGACCAAACCGAACATTCAGGTCGTTTAATAAAGTAAAAATAAGAGATTTAGATATAGGAGTGTACACATGAACGCATACGAAATCGCACGCGCCGAAGCAACCCGCGTTGTAGAAGCGGCGTACCGCAAGGCTGTAGCCGCAGGCGAGCTGCCTGAGGGCACCATTCCTCCGGTTGCAGTAGAGACCCCGAAGGATTCTTCCAACGGCGACTGGGCATCCACCTTTGCTATGCAGTGTGCAAAGCCGCTGCACATGGCGCCGCGCAAGATTGCGGAGAGCATCGTGGCAAACCTCGACCTCGAGGGCAGCTGCTTTGACACCGTGACCATTGCAGGCCCGGGCTTTATGAATTTCACGCTGAATCAGGGCTGGTACGAGCAGGCTGTCCGCGGCGTATTCGCCATGGGCGAGAATTACGGCCGTACCGAGAGCAAAAAGCCGGAAAAGGTCATGGTAGAGTTCGTTTCCGCCAACCCGACCGGCCCGATGCACATGGGCAACGCGCGCGGCGGTGTTCTGGGCGACTGCCTGTCCTCTGTTCTGGACTGGTCCGGCAATGATGTTACCCGTGAGTTCTACATCAACGATGCAGGCAATCAGGTAGACAAGTTCGCGCACTCGGTCGAGGGCCGCTATATCCAGGAGATCCGCGGCGAGGACGCCATCGAGTTTGACGCTTCCTGGTATCAGGGCGACGACATTAAGGCGCTGGCGCATGATCTGGTAGAGCAGTACGGCGACAGCCTGCTCGAAAAGACCCCGGAGGAGCGCTTCGCCGTTATCGAGGGTTACGGCCTGCCGACCAACATTGCCCGCATGGAGCGCGACCTCAGGCGTTACAAGATCAACTACGACGTATGGTTCCGCGAGTCCACTCTGCATGAGAGCGGTTACGTTAAGGAGACCATTGATATGCTGACCGCCAAGGGCGCAACCTACGAGACCGAGGACGGCGCACTGTGGCTCCGTTCGACCGACTTCGGCTGCGACAAGGACGACGTTCTGCGCCGTGCAAACGGTTTCTATACCTACTTTGCGGCCGATATCGCTTACCATCGCAACAAGTTCGAGAAGCGCGGTTTTGACCGTGTTATCAACATCTGGGGCGCTGACCATCACGGCCATGTAAAGCGTCTGCAGTGCGCTCTGGATGCACTCGGTCTGGACGGCTCTCACCGTCTGGAGATCGTGCTCATGCAGCTTGTCCGCATGATGCAGGGCGGCGAGGTTGTCCGCATGTCCAAGCGTACCGGCAAGAGCCTGACGCTGACCGACCTGCTCGACGAGATTCCGGTCGATGCAGCGCGTTTCTTCTTCAACAGCCGCGCCGCTGAGACACAGATGGAGTTCGACCTTGACCTTGCTATCAAGCAGGATTCCGACAACCCGCTGTACTATGTGCAGTACGCACACGCGCGTATCTGCTCCGTGCTCAAGAACGCACAGGAGAGCGGCATTGCGCTGCCGGATACCGGCAAGACCGACCTGTCCGTGCTGACCGGCGCAGATGAGCGTCAGCTCATCAAGCAGGTTGCTCTGCTGCCCGAGGAGATCGTGCAGTCCGCTGTCAGCCGCGATCCGTCGCGTCTCAACAAGTACGCCGTTGCACTGGCGCAGCAGTTCCATCATTTCTACAACGCCTGCCGCATCAAGGATGCCGAGCCGGCTGTCCGCGATGCGCGTCTGACCCTGTGCCTGGCAGCGAAGCAGACCATTGAGAACGTGCTGAAGCTCATCGGCGTAGACGCACCGGAGTCCATGTGACAACGTATAGGGGACTTCAAAAGTCCCTATATACGAAGTATGGTTCCGGAGAAACCATACTTCGATACCCGAATGACGCGCTCCAAGAGCGCTGGGTCGGGGTAACAAAACCCACGCACATGTCGCGGGTTTTGTTGCGGCGCATGCGCCGCTGATTGCAAGCCGCCGTGTAACGGCGGCCGTCTGCGGACGGGACCAATGGCTCGGTTTTTCGGTAAAAAACCTGCCATGCGGTTACGTTTTGCAAGCAAAACGGATTTTTTTGCCGCGCTGAGCGCGGAGGAGACCCACATGAAAAAATTAGCGAAAAGAATAGCGGCACTGGCGATGACGGCGGCAATGATGACCGCCTCCGCCGGTGCGATCACGCAGGACGGACAGAGCGAAACGTGGTTTGACGGCGTTTGGGCGCTCATTGATGCTTTCGGCCTCAAGGCAGAGCATGATCCGTACGTTCTGCAGAACTATATCAATAAATATCTGGAAAAGCATCCGGATGAGATGTATGACGTACTCAACGACATTCTCTCGCTGCTCGATACGCATTCCATGTATCTGTCGAGCGAGGAGTATTCGCAGGGATTTTCGACGCTTGAGGGCTTTGTCGGCATCGGCGTCGGCCTGCAGGAGACAGAAAACGGCGTACAGATCGCTGAGGTCATGCGCTATTCAGCGGCGGAGGAAGCCGGTCTGCAGATTGGCGATCTTATCGTGAAAATCAACGGTGAGGACGCAACCAAGTTGAAAAATGCCGATGTAGCATCTAAGCTGCGCGGCGAGGAAGGTACGTCGGTCAAGCTGACCGTGCGCCGCTACGGACGGGACATTACCGTTACCTGTGAGCGCCGTCAGGTCAACCGCGTGTACGTTTCCAACAAGACGATGGCGGACGGTGTGGAGTACATCAAGGTCAGCGCCATCGGCTCGCAGAACGACTGGTCGGCGTTTTCGGAGATTTGGGACAGCCTGCCGTCTAAGAACACCCGTGCGGTCATTCTCGACCTGCGCGGCAACGGCGGCGGCTGATCGACGCGGCGCTCAAAATGGCGAATGCTATGACGCCGGTCAAGGATGCAGAGCTTGCCGGCGTCCGCTACCGCGACGATATGGGCGGTCTGGAGCAGACCTATTCGACCGGCAATGCGCTGCCGCTTAACAAGATTGTCGTTCTGGTGGACGGCGGCACGGCTTCCGCGGCGGAGCTGCTGGCAGGCAGCCTGCAGGATACCGGCTCGGCGACGCTCATCGGCAGCAAGACCTACGGCAAGGGACAGGGGCAGTTCCACATTGATCTGGTAAACGGCGACAAGCTGGTCATCACCACGCTGGAACTCGAACTGCCCAAGCAGGGCTGCTGGGAAGGTGTCGGCCTGACGCCGGATATCCAGCTGGAGAACCGCAAGGTTACGGTCAATACCAAGGATCTCAAACCGCTCGATACGAGCACAACCCTGCGTTTTGGCGACAGCTCGGACGCGGTTTACGCCATGACCGAGCGCCTGTCGCTGCTGGGACTGCTCACCGAAGCAACCGGCAGGTATGACGGCGACGTAGCGGACGCGGTAGCGTCCTTCCGGGCGGCTTACGATCTGCCTGCGGCGCTGTATGCGTCTCCGGAGATGCTGAGCGCACTGGACGAAGCGGTTACTGCGCTGAACGGCCAGACCTATCTGGTGGACGATCAGCTGCAGAGCGCACTTGAAATGTGCAGGCTGGCGGCGGCAAAACCGCAGCAGTATACCGTTAAGAGTGACGGCAGCTGGACGAAAAAGTAAACTTTATCAACTGAAATATGAATATTTTTCATCTTCTTAGGAGGAAGAACAACCTTGGATATTCCTTTATGTCAATCCGAGCATAAACCGCAGCTTTTGCTGAACGATCCGGCGGCAATTTCGCTGTATCATACCGCGCCCGAGCAGTTTGCAGGCGCGCTTGCACCGAATGCCGAACTGTGTGATGCATGGGCTGAAGAGCTGGCGCCGTTGCCGGTCGGCCTGGCGCTCGAGTGCCGCCCGAACCCGATGCGGAGCACTGCGAACGCCCGATCACCATGCACTACATTGAGCAGTGCAAGGAGGTCTTCCGTCCTCTGCTGCACGATGATGCGGCGTTCTATTATCTGCATGGTGCGCCGACATTTCCGGCGCTGCGTGCCGCTGTGCTGGCTCTGGGCGATCTGTGCGGCCGAACGGTAATTGCGGAGCTGCATGTGGAGGACGATGAAGGCCATCTGCCGGACGGCACGGATGTGCGGGCGGCTATCGGTGTGCTGCAGCGCATTGGCGTTACGACTGTGCTGATCAGCGCACACGATCCCGAATCGCTGACGCAGGCGCTCGAAATCGCGGCGCCGTATGCGCGGCTGTCGCTCGGCGTGTGCATGCACGCGGACTGGCTGTCTCAAACCACACTGTACAACACCGAGGTAATTGTGCCCGACAGTACGGAAGCATTCGTCGCGGCGCTGCGCGGCAATCAAGTGGCGTGCAAAACGCTGCCGCGCGATCACGATGATTTTATCTGTGCGCCGGACGGCAAGCACGCGCATTTTATCGCTCCGACCATCGACATTTCGGATGAGATCGAGTGCGGTCCGCATCTGGATGAGGATCTCATCGAAGCCGAGGATGATTCGGGTGCGTTCAAGCTGCTGCTCGAAACCGAAGAGGATGTTGTCACACTGGAGGAATCCCGCTATATGATCTCGCGTCCGCTGTGCCTGTGCGCGGAATCTGCCGACCTGCTGGAGCAGGGTCTGCGGGTATTTCCGGGACTTGCACTGTATGACGGCACATGGGAGCAGGAAGACGCGGTCATTTCGTACTTCGAGACGAAATACGGCATGATCCGCTTATAGGGGACTTCAAAAGTCCTATATACGAAAGACGGTTCCGGAGAAACCGCCTTTCGATACCCGAATGACGTGCCCCAGGGGCACTGGGGCGGGGAAACAAAACCCACGCACATGTCGCGGGTTTTATTGCGGCGCAATGCGCCGCGGAGTGAATGCTGCCGCAGAGCGGCAGTCGCCTGCGGGCAGGACCAAAGACTCGGTTTTCTGGACGAAAACCGGTCTTGTAGTTGCAATTATGCAAGCAAATTGTTATTGAATACCGCGCGGAGCGCGGTTATCTGGATAGGAAAGGCAGGGTGGAACCTATGGATTGGAGAGAAGTTACGATCTACACGACGACCGAGGGCATCGGTCCGGTCGAGGCACTGCTCGAGGACAACGGCGTAGAAGGCTATGTGCTTGAGGATGCGGCGGATTTTGAAGAATTTCTCAAGGACACCGAAATATACTGGGACTATGTAGACGAGGATCTGGTGCGCGAGAAGCGTGCACAGGAGACCTGTCTCAAAATCTATCTGCCGGACAGCGACGAGGGTGCAAAGCAGTACGCGGATATCCGTGCCGCGCTGGAAAACCTCAAGGCGCGCGATGAGGAGCACGCATGGGGCCGACTGTGCACGGAAACCGCGCTGACCCGTCAGGAGGACTGGGAGTGGGGATGGAAGCAGTATTTCAAGCCGTTCCCGGTGGGACGCAGCTTTATGATCAAACCCTCGTGGGAGACGGTTGAGGACCCGCAGGGCCGCCGTATTCTTGAAATCGACCCGGCGTCGTCCTTCGGCACCGGCAGCCATGACACGACCCAGCTGTGCATGATGGCGCTCGAGGATGCGGTAAAGCCGGGCGACAAGCTGCTCGATATGGGCACTGGCTCGGGTATTCTGGCCATCGCGGCGGCTATGCTCGGCGCGGATGTGCAGACCATTGTCGATATCGACGAGAACTGCCTGAAAACTGCACATGAAAATGCGGAAAAAAACCATGTCGAGATCGGCAGAGGTCTGTGCGGCGATGCGCTGCGCGACCCGAAGCTCGCCGAGGACATCGGCGGCGGCTACGACGTGATCGTGGCGAATATCGTGGCTGATGTCATCATCGGCATGTCGCCCATGTTTGCGGATAAGCTGGTCAAGGGCGGCACACTGATCTGCTCCGGCATCCTCAACGAGCGTGCCGAGGAGGTGCGCGCGGCGCTGGAAAAGAGCGGATTTACGATTCTTTCGCACGAAAAGAGCGATGACTGGAGCGCTTTTGCTGCGAAAAAGTGATTTGTTTCAGGATTCACGGAATGTTCACTTGCCAAACGGCTGTTTTTTTGCTAAAATAGGAAAGGTTATTTGATTATTATGCCTCGATTTTTTGTCGATCAGCAGCCGCAGGACGGCGTGCTGACCCTTACCGGAGAAAACGCGCATCACGCGGGACGTGTTCTGCGTCTGCGTGTCGGCGAAGGTGTTACCCTGTGTGACGGTGCCGGGATGGATTTTGACTGCACGGTGGAAGCCGTGGAGAAGGAAGCCGTGACCTGCCGGGTCGTAAGCTGCCACGCGGCGGATACCGAACCGAAGCAGTCTATCACGCTGTTTATGGCGCTGCCCAAGGGCGACAAAATGGAATTTATCGTGCAGAAGGCGGTAGAGCTCGGCGTCAGCCGTATCGTGCCGTATCTGTCCAAGAATTGCGTTTCCCGACCGGATAAGACCGAAAAGAAGGTGGAACGCTGGCGTAAGATTGCTGCCGAGGCAGCAAAGCAGTGCGGCAGAGGACGTCTGCCGGAGGTGGCAGCCGTTGTACCGGTCGCTCACGCAATTGCGCAGGCGGCGGAAAGCGAAACGGCACTGTTTTTCTACGAAAACGAGAAGCGGACCGGTCTGCACGATGCGCTTGCAGGCGGTGTCAGGGACACGGTTTCGCTGATGGTCGGGCCGGAGGGCGGCTTCGATCCGGCTGAAGCAAAGGCAGCCGTGGACGCGGGACTGCAGAGCGTTTCGCTCGGTACACGCATCCTGCGGTGTGAGACTGCGCCGATTGCGGCGCTTGCGGCCGTGCTCTATGCCGGCGGCAACATGTGAGAAGAAATAAAGGGAGTGTTAAACATTGGCAAAAAACAATGTGGGTAAAAAGCCAATTTCTCAGGAAGAGTATACCACCAACAAGGTGCTCGCAGTATTCAGCGTGTGCCTGCTCGGCGTGCTGGTACTGATGATCCTCGAGCGCCTGCTGGGCTACAGCAACACCTGGAAGACCGGCGTGCTGGTAACGCGGGTGCTGCTCGGTGTGGGCATTGTCGGTGCAGCAGCCGGCATCATCATGCTGGGACAGGAGCATGCAGGCAAGCGCAGCAGCGTGCGCCGCATCGTGTGCGGACGCAATATGCTGATTGCAAGCATCGTTGCCATCGTATTCCTGACCGCGATCAACTACTACGGCACCATGCCGATCAAGGCGATGTATGTTGTCCTGCCGGTTCTGGCAGTGTATTATCTGGTGTATCATTCTTATGCGCCGGAATTTTTCCTGATTGCAGTAGATACCGGTGTGGGTGTTGCGGCAATGCTGGTGATTCACCGCGCGCTGGTTTCGGCTAACCATACATGGATGTCCACCGTGGCGGCAGCAGGTACCGCGGTACTGGCACTGATCCAGATCGCTGTTACGGCTTCTCTGCGCCGCAAGAAGGGTAAGTTTACCTTCCGCGGCCGCAAGATCGACACCCAGTTCAGCAAGAACGCGTACCTGATGCTCACCATTACGCCGATCGTGATGGTAGCGCTGACGGCAGTCGTTGTACTTGCGGCAAGCCATGTCATGATCGCACTGGGTGCGGCAGCGGCATATCTGTTCATCACTGCGGTATACTATACCGTGAAGCTGATGTGATAATTGCATTTTTCCTGTCGAAGCGCGGCGCGTTTTGACGGTTAGACAGCGGGCGGCGCAGCCGCCCGCTTTGTCATACCCGAAGGAGGGGACATATGAGACGGTTTTTCGGCTTTCTGCTGACCATGGCTCTGCTTGGCGGCGGTGTATTCTGGCTGCCGTATCTGCAGGCGAAGCCGGTGGATAATGTCTATCAGGCGGCAGATCTGCTCCGGCAGGACGCGGAGAACGGCGGAAACGGCGTTGCCTTCCGCGAGGACAACGTGGACGCGGACGAGGTGTACCGAGCACTGGAGGCGCAGTATCCATACGCATTCGCGCTGCACGCGGTAACACGGCCGAACAAGACCATCGAGCTGAACGCCGAGGTTTCTCGGCAGGCGCGGCAGGAGCAGGCGTGGGAGTACGCCAGGGTTCTGGCGGCAGGCTCGGTTTCGCAGACCATGACTGCAGAGGAGAAGTTGCGTGCGCTGCACGATACCCTCATCCGTCAGTGTGAGTACGATGTGGATACGGCAGAGGAGGACGCTCCGGACGGCTCGGCACCCGCTTTCGCGGCAGATGGCGCGCTGCTCGATCATAAGGCTGTGTGTGCCGGTTACGGCCGCGCGTATGAGATGCTGTGCAAGGCGGCAGGCATTCAGGTCATCTATGTCGCATCCGAGGAAATGAACCACGGCTGGAATGCTGTGCGGTTGGGCGGCACAACATATTACATCGACTGCACGTTTGACGACCCGATTCCGGACAGAGGCGAATATGTATCCGATCAGTATTTTATGCTCACCGGAGAAGAACTGGCGCAGACGCATACCTGGAATGAGGCGTTCTACGAGCAGCTTCTGGACAGTCTGGAACAGGGCGGGAAATAGCGGAAAAATCGGTTCCAAAACTTTTTCAAAAAAATTTGAAAAAAGGTGTTGACATTTACTCGATTATGGACTATACTAAACAAGTCGTCAGCGAGCGGGCGATAACAACGGAAAAGGATATGGCGGTATAGCTTAGTTGGCTAGAGCGTCCGGTTCATACCCGGAAGGTCATTGGTTCAAGTCCAATTACCGCTACCATTTTCCCTTGGCCCGTTGGTCAAGCGGTCAAGACACCGCCCTTTCACGGCGGTAACGGGGGTTCGATTCCCCACGGGTCACCACTTGGAAGTTTAGCTCAGCTGGGAGAGCATCTGCCTTACAAGCAGAGGGTCAGCGGTTCGAGCCCGTTAACTTCCACCACGAAAACCACTCACGAAAGTGAGTGGTTTTTCTTTTTGTCTTTAGAAACCGCCGGCTTTCCGGGGCATACGAGGCGCGCAGCGCTACGTTCTGTCCGGGCGGCAGTTTTTTCAGCACCGGCTTAGCGGGGTACTCGAACTGCCGCAGGCGGGTTCGCCCTTTCTGGGCGGCACCTTTTCCGCTTGAAATCAAGCGAGGAGTTGCGCTCTGCGGAGCGCGGGGATTCGCCGCGCCCCGCGGCAGGGCAAGAGGGTAGACACCAAGGTTTCTACCCTCTTAACTCCCACTTCCTTTTGGGAGGGTCTGGCGCAGATTGCCGACATGTGACCGCTGCGAAACAGGGGAACGGCAGTCGGGTTACCGCAGCGTGTCTTTCGTGAAATATTCGCAGTTCACAGACAGTGTACTGCTACACAGGCGGTTTAGTCTACGCAGGCGCGGCATGACCGTGCCGCGCAACTCTTTAACGCGTTATACCGGAAGGCACCTGCGGATTTTGTTGTTCGGTACAATTTATCCTCGTAGGTGCTGTCTATCATAACGTGCTGACGAATTGTGCGGCACGGTTATGCCGCACTCTGCGTTGATTAACCCGCATGTGTAGCAGTACGCTGTCTGTGAACTGCGAATATTTCACGAAAGACACGCTGCGGTAACCCGACTGCCGTTCCCCTTTTCGAAGCGGTCACATATAGGAAATCTGCGCCAGATTAGGAAGCAAGGGAAAGGTAGGAGTTCAAAGAGGAAGGAAAACCGTAGGTTGTCCTTCCTTTTTGCCCCCCGCCGCGGGGCGCGGCACGTTCCCGCCGTCCGCAGACGGCGAAT
>NZ_QUMC01000044.1:0-16311 GCF_003481925.1 Butyricicoccus sp. OF10-2
CCCAGTTCCTTTGCCATCTTCTCGCCTACGCCCTTGCCGCCAAGCAGCAGGCCGCAAACTTCAGTGCCCATGTCGTCTGCCAGCTTGCGTGCTCAGAGATCAGCTCGAGCACGGTCGGCTGCAGCTCGCCCTGGCGCTGCTCACAGAATACCCATACGCCGGAGAAATCGGCGAGGTTGGTGTTATTAAAATCAGCCATTGTTCTGTTCTCCTTTCAATCAGATAATATGCTTCTTCAGCAGTTCAGCCGCCAGAGTCTCACAGGTAGCCTTGTCAGCGCCCTCGAGCATCTTGCCCTGACCCTTCTGCGGGGGAGTGAAAGACTTGAAGATATTGGTGGGAGAACCCTTCAGACCAATGGTGGTCGGATCGATCAGCGGATCGTCCTTCAGGGTGTTGTAGTCATATACGGAAACCGGAGCGGAGTAGCAGTCCATGATGCCGCCGAGGGACATGTAACGGGGCTCGTTCAGCTCCTTGATGCAGGTCAGCAGGCACGGGGTCTGGGTCTCGATGGTCATGTGGCCGTCCTCGAGCATACGCTTAACAACAACCTTGTCGCCATCCTTCTCGATGCCGGCAACATAGGAAACCTGCGGGATGTCCAGCTTCTCAGCGATCTGAGAGCCAACCTGAGCGGTATCACCGTCGATAGCCTGACGGCCGCAGAATACGATGTCGTCCTTCTCCAAGCCAACCTTCTTAACAGCAGCAGCCAGGATCTGGGAAGTAGCAAAGGTATCGGAACCGCCGAACTCACGAGCGGAAACCAGAACGCCTTCATCAGCGCCACGAGCGATCAGCTCACGCAGCATGCCCTCTGCCGGGGGAGGACCCATGGTGATAACAACGACCTTGCAGCCGGTAGCGTCCTTCAGCTTCAGAGCAGCCTCTACAGCGTTCAGGTCGTCCGGGTTGGTGATGGTCTGCATGGATGCACGATTCAGGGTGCCATCGGGATTAACAGCAACCTTACCGGAGGTATCCGGAACCTGCTTTACACAAACAATTGCCTTCATAGTTCAGTTTTCCTCCTTTTCTTAGCGCAGAACCTGACCAGCGATGACCATTCTCTGAACCTGAGAAGTGCCCTCGTAGATCTCGGTGATCTTAGCGTCACGCATCATGCGCTCCATCGGGTACTCACGGATGTAACCGTAGCCGCCGTAGATCTGTACGCACTTGGTGGTAACGTCCATTGCAACCTCAGAAGCGTACAGCTTAGCCATAGCAGCTCCTTGGTGAACGGCAGGCCAACATCGTGGTTGAATGCAGCACGGCGAACCAGCAGACGAGCAGCGTCGATCTGGGTTGCCATGTCAGCTACCATCCACTGCAGGCCCTGGAACTTATCAAGGGTCTTGCCGAACTGTACGCGCTCCTTCATGTACTGGATAGCCTTATCCAGAGCGCCCTGCGCGATACCCAGTGCCTGAGAAGCGATACCGATACGGCCGCCGTCCAGGGTCATCATAGCGATCTTGAAGCCGCCGTTCTCCTTGCCCAGCAGACGGTCTGCCGGCAGATGAACGTCCTCAAAAATCAGCTCAGCGGTCTGAGAACCACGGATGCCCATCTTGTGCTCGATCTTGCCGATAGAGAAGCCCGGGTCGTCCTTGTCAACGATGAACGCAGAAATGCCCTTGTTGCCCTTAGACTTGTCGGTCATAGCAAATACAACGTAGGTATCTGCACGGCCGCCGCCGGTGATGAACACCTTGGAGCCGTTCATGATGTAGGAGCCGTCCTCCTGCTTAACAGCCATGGTCTGCTGTGCAGCGGAGTCAGTACCTGCGTTCGGCTCGGTCAGGCCGAATGCACCGATCTTGGCGCCTTCCTTCGGCTCGATCAGCGGGCGCAGCCACTTTTCCTTCTGCTCCGGGGTGCCGAAAGCGTAAATCGGCCAAGCACCCAGGGTGCCGTGAGCGGACATAATGCCGCCGGTGGTACCGCATACGCGGCTCATCTCTTCGATAGCGATAGAATAGCAGATATAGTTACCGCCGGAGCCGCCGACTTCCTTCGGGAACTGAATGCCCATCAGGCCGTACTTCATCAGCTTCTGAACGGTTTCCTCCGGATAGCGCTCTTCCGCATCGATCTCAGCTGCGATCGGCTCTACTTCGTTCAGAGCGAACTCGCGGCACATCTTCTGGAACAGTGCTTCTTCTTTTGTAAGCCTAAAATCCATGCCATAAACCTCCCAAAAATAAATAATAGCGGACACGCACAAAAACACAGCGCACACGGTCATTGGCCGCAGCGCCGCGCCCAGCGAGGTCCTTGTTTGGAGCATGTCTATCTCTATTATATCGTTCGGAAACCATTTGTCAAGGATTTAACATTCTTTTTACTGATAAAATCCGCACTCCATTTTTTGTGCGTTTCTGCCAAATGTCGGCAGGAACGAACGCACATTGCACGCAACCCTCATCCTGTTCTGTCGCCGCTTATATTTTTTAGAAGAATTACTATTTTACTTCATATTTTTCACATTTAATACATATAACAGAAGGAAACCATCAATCAGAGGAGGAATCGCCTATGTGTGGTATCGGCGGTTTTGTCGATTATGAACGCGACGCACGCCGCGGCGGACCGATCCTTCACGGAATGAAGCGAACGCTTACGCCGCGCGGGCCGGATGCCGAAGGCACCTATTTTGACGAGGACACAGCGCTTATCCATCGGCGGCTGATCGTCATTGATCCGGAGGGCGGCAAGCAGCCAATGTGCTCTCCCGACAGGAATACTATCCTTATATATAACGGAGAGTTATATAACACACCGGAATTGCGTAGAGAACTTATGTCACGCGGGCACGAGTTTGTCGGACATTCGGACACCGAAGTGCTGCTGCACGCCTATCTCGAGTGGAAAACCGACGCATTTGCGCGGCTGAACGGCATTTTCGCCTTTGCCATCTGGGAGAAACGCGAACGCCGACTGACGCTCTGCCGCGACCGGCTAGGCGTGAAACCGCTGTTTTTCGCTCCCATTCGCAACGGTCTGACCTTTGGTTCGACCATTGACACCGTGCTGTACCATCCGGAGATCGAGCCTGCGCTCGACGAGGATGGTCTGCGCACGCTGCTGCTGCTCGGGCCTGCGCGCCCGCCGGAATCCGGTGTTTTTCGGCAGATTTCCTCACTTGTGCCCGGGCATTTTGCGGTTCTTACGCCGGAGGCTTCACCGATCACACCTACTGGAAGCTCGAGGCGCACGAGCATGAGGACGACCTGCCGACTACCGTCGAGCGCACGCACACGCTCATCTGCGATGCCGCCCGCCGTCAGCTGGTCAGCGATGTGCCGCTGGCGTGTTTCCTGTCCGGCGGACTGGATTCGTCCATCCTGTCCATGCTGGCGGCGAAAGATTACGCGGCCCGCGGCGAAACGCTGCATACCTGGTCGGTGGATTATCGGGACAACGATAAATACTTTACAAAGAGTATATTTCAACCCAATAGTGACGATTCGTATATTGATCAAATGGTGGATTTTCTCGGTACGCACCATCATCGCGTTGTGCTCGAACCGGAGGCACTGTGCGCGGCCCTGCTCCCCGCGACGGATGCGCGTGCGCTGCCCGGCATGGCCGATGTGGACTCCTCCCTGCTGCTGTTCTGTGCTGCCATCAAGCGCGGCGGAACCACCGTTTGCCTGTCCGGCGAGTGCGCCGACGAGTTATTCGGCGGCTATCCGTGGTACCACCGTGAGGAAATTCTGTTTGAAGATACGTTTCCGTGGTCACGGTCGGTCGGTCTGCGGCTGGGTCTGCTCACACCGGATGCCGTTAGAAACGGCGAGGAATTTGTGCACCAGCACTACCGCGACACCTGCGCCCGCGCACCCAGGCTGCCGTCCGATGACAAAAAAGCAGCCCGGATGCGTGAAATGTTCGTGCTCAACCTCGACTGGTTCATGGCGACCCTGCTCGACCGCAAGGACCGCATGAGCATGTACTCCGGTCTTGAGGTGCGCGTGCCCTTCTGCGACCACCGCATTGTCGAGTATGCCTATAATATGCCGTGGGACTTCAAGTCGCTCGAGGGGCGTGAGAAGGGCATCGTGCGCCGCGCATTCGCCGATGAACTGCCCAAAGAGATCGTTTACCGCAAGAAAAGTCCGTATCCGAAAACCTTTCATCCGGTTTATACCCGCTTGTGCGCGGACTATGTCCGCCGTATTTTCGAGGATAACACCTCGGTCACCGCTTCCCTGTTCGACCGGAATGCCGTACAAAAACTCATGCAGCGACCGGAAAGCCTTGCCGAACCGTGGTTCGGACAGCTGATGCGTACGCCGCAGATTTTCGCGTATATCATCCAGCTTGACCGGTGGTTTCGGCATTATCATGTCAAAATAGTATAAAAATAATGGAGAATGAAAAACGATACGTTCATCTTCCATTCTCCATTTAAATGCTCAATTATGCGAAATACTCCGCCAGTGTGTTAATGATAAGCTGATGATCATCCACATGATCCGGATAACCGGAAACGCAGATGGAACCGATCACGCCGGTACCGCGCAGCCGGATCGGGAAACCGCCGCCTGCGGCGTACTCGTTCGGGTCGAGCTTGCGGTCCGCAAAGGTCTCACCTGCGTCCTCCAGCTCTGCGAAAAACCGCAGCGAGGACGTTTCCATCAGGTCAACCGCGTTGCGCTTGCGCGCGAGCCACAGTTCGCTGTCCGGCTTTGCGCCCTCACCGAAGCAGCGGAACACGACCAGACCGTTCACCGTAATCTCAACCGCAACCGGCTGCTCCTTTGCATTTTCATGCAGCTTGAGGCCGATTTTCAGCGCATCCTCGCGCGAAAAATGCTCAAACTGAAACTTCTCCTCCTGCTCTGCACACATGGAGATCATTGTTTTGTAATCCTGCATACTGTCCCCGCCTTTCGAGATTTTGCCGCCTTTGCGGCTGTTACCTTTAGTATATCTGTTTTTCCACCTGCTGACAAGGAGGTTTTTTCATGGCTGAACTGACCGACGGCACCGCCGAGCTGCGTGTACTCGTCACGACCGCGTTAGGCGCACTGCCGCTTGAAAACGCCATCGTTTCCGTCTCCACCGCGCCGGATGATACCGGCATGCGCACGCTGCTTTACTCGGTCACGACCGACTCCGGCGGCATGACGCCGTCCATGATACTGACAACGCCGCCGCGCAGCAACTCGCTGAGTCCGGGCAGCGGTCCGCCGTTTGCGGTCTACACGGTCGAAATCTCCGCCGAGGGCTACACGCCGCTGACCGCGCTGCACATCGCCATGTTCTCCGGCGTGCCGACCATGCTGCCCGTGGCGCTTACACCGCTCGCGGAAAATCAGAGCTTCGCGCAGACCGACCTGACCGCCACCGGTGCGCCGCAGGCACTCGATCCCGAGTTGCCGGAGAATCCGTAAAAGGAGGGATTGCTTTGCCCGAACCCTATGTTCCATACCGGAAACCATCACGGTGCACCTCGGTGCGCCGTCCTCGAATGCGCAGAATATCACCGTACCGTTTGCCGATTACATCAAAAATGTTGCCTCGTCCGAGATTTATCCGACCTGGCCCGAGCAGGCCATCCGCGCCAACGTGTACGCACAAATGTCCTATGTGCTCAACCGTGTGTTCACCGAATGGTACCGCGCGCAAGGCTACGATTTTGATATCACCAATTCCACGCGGTATGACCAGTCCTTTGTGCCCGGACGGGATATTTTCGAGAATATTTCCACCATTGTAGATGATATGATCGGCACTTACCTCACCCGCGGCGACTCGGTCGAGCCGCTGTTCGCGCAGTACTGCAACGGCACGACCGTCACCTGTCCGGGCGGGCTTAGCCAGTGGGGAACCGTGCCGCTGGCCGAGCAGGGACTTTCCGCCGAGCAGATCTTGCAGTCGTTTTACGGCAGCGACATCAATTTCGTCACCGGTGCACCGCTCTCGCCCAACCTCGGCGGGTCGTTCCCCGGCGTGACACTGCGGCTGGGCGACTTTTCCGAGGATGTCCGCACGATTCAAACGCGCCTTAACCGCATTTCGACCAATTTCCCGAACATTCCGAAAATCTATCCCACAGACGGCGTGTTCAACGCAGATACCGAACGCGCCGTGCGGGCGTTCCAGCGGCAATTCAACCTCACCGAGGACGGCCTTGTCGGCCCGGCAACATGGTACCGCATCGCGTTCATTTATAATAATGTCAAGCGCCTGAGCGAGCTCAACAGCGAGGGACTGACCCTCAGTGAGATCTCCCGCCAGTATCCCGAACGGCTGACCGAGGGCATGAGCGGCCCGGGCGTACAGCTTTTGCAGTATTTTCTTGCCATTGTCGGCGAATTTTACGATGCGCTGCCGCGCTGGCAGGCGGGACAGATCGACGGTATTTTCGGTCCGCAGACCCGCGAAGCCGTGGCTGCGTATCAGCGGCTTGTCGGCCTGCCCATCACCGGTGTGGTGGATCGAGAGACGTGGTATGCCCTGCTTTCCACCTACCGGTCCGTGCTGCTCGCCCAGCCTGAGCAGGAGTGGCTCGAGGAATTTATCGGCCTGCCGGAGACCTTTCTTGTAAAGGGCATGCGCGGTGAGGCCGTGCGGCAGGCGCAAACGCTCATCAATATCATCGCCCGCGGCTACGCCGAAGTGCCCGCTGTCACGGTAGACGGCATTTTCGGAGACGCGACCGAGTCCTCGGTGTCAGTCATCCAGTCGCTGCTCGGTCTGCCCACCACGGGCGCTATCGGTCCGCTGACCTGGGAAGGCATGGCCGATCTCGCCGAAAACGTGCTGGTCGGCAGCCAGAGTGCCAGAGGACAGTATCCCGGCTATCCCGTCGGAAAGGAGGGTGCCTGATTGTACACCGACGCACAAAAACGCGGTCATATCTTCGATCTGCAGACCTTTCTGCGGCGTATTCAGCAGGCTGAGGGCAGCGCTGCACCGCTCGTGCCGGACGGCATCTGGGATGCAAAGACTGCCGCTGCTGTGCGCGATTATCAGCAGCAGAACGATATTCCCGTAACCGGAACGGCAGATTTCCGCACATGGACTGCCATTTACACCGCATACGCGCTTCTGCTCGCCGGAGATGCGCTGCCGATGCGGACGGCATTCTTCCCGCCGGAGAGCGACGCCGTACTGAAGGTAGGCACTAAGGGTTCCTCAGTGTACGTTCTGCAGCTGATGCTGAACGAAATCGCCCCGCATTATGATCAAACCACCGCCGTGCCGCTCACCGGCGAATACGATGCGGATACACAGTCCGCTGTCAGGCGTGCGCAGAAAATTTTTCAGCTGCCCGAGACCGGCATTACCGATCGAGCCACATGGCAGGCGCTGACAGGGCTACACAATGCTTTGTTCCGGCGAACGCCGCTCGGTTGGCAAATCAATGGAGAATTGCGATTGGAAAATGAAAAATGAACATAAAAAGACCCCGAAACCATGTTTCGGGGTCTTTCTATTCGCCTTATTCGCTGAGCAGCATACGGTCGCTCTCGATATTGAACTTCTCGAGCAGGTCGCGGACGGTAAGGTTCTTCTTCTCCTCACCGCGGATATCAACGACAACTCGACCGGCATCCATCATAATCAGACGGTTGCCGTACTGGATGGCATTCTTCATGTTATGCGTTACCATCAGTGTGGTGAGGTTGTCGCGTGCGACGATCTCTTCGGTGATCTGCAGCACCTTATCTGCGGTTTTCGGATCGAGCGCTGCGGTATGCTCATCGAGCAGCAGCAGATCCGGCTTGCGCAGGGTGGCCATCAGCAGGGTCAGTGCCTGACGCTGACCGCCGGACAGCAGACCGACCTTACTGGTCATGCGGTTCTCCAGTCCCAGACCGAGCGTTGCCAGCTTTTCACGATACAGCTCGCGTTCCTCGTTCGTAATGCCGGAGCCGAGGCCGCGCTTCTGACCGCGGCGGTATGCCAGCGCCAGATTCTCCTCAATGCCCATGGTAGCGGCAGTACCCATCATCGGATCCTGAAATACGCGGCCGAGGAAACGCGCGCGCTTATGCTCGGGCAGATTGGTCAGGTCGTAGCCGTTCAGATGAATCATGCCCGCATCCACCGGATACACGCCTGCGATCAGGTTCAGCGTGGTGGACTTGCCTGCGCCGTTGCCGCCGATGATGGTAACAAAATCGCCGTCCTCAAGGGTCAGGTTCAGGTTGTCAATGGCACGCTTTTCGTTTACCGTGCCCGCGTTGAAGGTCTTGTAAATCCCTTTGAGCTGCAGCATGTTACTTGGCCTCCTTCGCATCAGTCTTTGCGGCACTCTTGGCTGCACCGCGGAAATACTTGCCCTTCCAGTACGGAACAGCAAGGAAGATTGCAACGACGAAAGCCGAGATCAGCTTCAGGTCGTTGGTGTTCAGGCCGAGATTGAGGACCACCTGAATAACCAGATAGTACACAACCGCACCGAGCGATACGCCGAGCAGACGCAGCGCAAAGTTGCGGAAAATACGGCTGAACAGCACCTCACCGATGATGACAGCGGCAAGGCCGATAACGATAGCGCCACGGCCGGCGTTGACATCCGCGAAGCCCTGATACTGGCAGTACAGCGCACTTGCCAGCGCAACCAGACCGTTGGACAGCATCAGGCCGAGCACCTTGACAAAATCAACATTGATGCCCTGTGCACGGCTCATGTTCGGGTTTGCGCCGGTCGCACGGATGGAGCAGCCGAGCGCCGTACCGAAGAACCAGTACAGCAGCGCGATAACCACAATCGTAAAGACAGCCGCAACGAAAATCGGATTTTCGATAGTCAGCTTCTTGACGTTGCGCAGCGATACAAGCAGCTTGTAGTTGTCCGGATTGATCGCTACATTTGCTTTTTTGTCCATAATGCGCAGGTTAATGGAGAACAGCGCCAGCTGTGTCAAAATACCGGCCAGAATCGCCGGAATACCCATACAGGTATGCAGAATACCGGTAATAAGTCCGGCCAGCATGCCGGCAAGGAAAGCGCACAGCATTGCCACCCATACATTCGCGCCGTGCGTCATCATAACGATGCACACCGCACCGCCGGTCGCCATCGTACCATCGACGGTCAGGTCGGCCAGATCGAGCACCTTAAAGGTGATGAATACGCCGATCGCCATCAGTCCCCAGATCAAACCCTGCGCCACTGCACCGGGAAGTGCGGAAAGCAGGCCCGAGAAAAAGCTCACTTAAATTCCCCCAAACAATAATGTTATCTGATAAAGCGTAAAAACGCTATCTCCATTATAGCAAATTTCCGGGGTATTGCAATGATAACTTGCCGTTTCCGCGGATTATTTTGTTCCCTACCGTTTTTCTATGCTATTTTTAGCAGAAAAAGGAGATGCGAAAGCACCTCCTTTTTCTGCCTATTATTTTCTTATCACATCTGATGATCGAGCGTTACAACCGGATTATAGCGCGAGTCAATCGCTTTCAGGCTGTCATAGATCTTCATCAGCAGGTCGCGTTTGGCATCCTCATCATAGGAAAACGGCACAACAACGTCGAAAATCAGGTTGATCTGGCGTTTGCCGTCCACTACGCGGAAGTCGTGCATGGTAAGCTGTCCGTCGATCTGACGGAGCACGCCGTCGGTCTGCTCACGCAGCGCGTTGACATACGCATTATTGATATCGATCGGATCCATGTGAATGACCAGATACACACCGGTCTGCTGCCAGACACGTTTTTCAGCCTCGTCGATTTCCTCGTGCACAGCCACAAAGTCCGAGTCGCTCGGCACTTCGGCATGCAGCGACGCAATCGAGCGTCCTGCGCCGTAGTTGTGGATGATCATATCGTGTACGCCGACAATATAGTCAGATTCCATTACAATCCGCCGGATATTGCGGGCAACCACCGGATCGGCGGCTTCGCCGAGCAGCGGCGCAACCGTATCCTTCGCAATGCCGATGCCCGACCAGAGGATGAACGCGGCAACGGCAACACCCACATATCCGTCCACCGGCAGCGTAGTAAACCGACTGGCTACCATGCCGAGTACAACAACAGCCGTAGTAACAACATCATTGCGGCTGTCCTGACCGGCCGCCATCAGCACCGGAGAATCGATTCTGCGGCCGATATTGATGTTGAATGCGCCCATCCACAGCTTAACCAGCATGGATACGGCAAGAATTCCCATCAGCACCGCCGAGAACGCTACGGCAGCCGGATGCAGAATGCGATCGAGCGAGGTTTTAAAGAACTCGAAGCCGACCAGAATGATGATGAACGAGACGATCAGTCCCGCGATGTACTCGGTACGTCCGTAGCCGAACGGGTGCTTCGCATCCGGCTCCTTGCCGGAAACCTTGAAGCCGACAATGGAAATCAGGCAGGACAGACCGTCCGACAGGTTGTTGAATGCGTCCGCCGCGATGGAAATCGACCCTGTAAGCAGACCAATGATCAGCTTGAGTGCAAACAGGAACAGGTTGCATGCCAGTCCGACCGCGCCGGACAGCACGCCGAATTTTTCACGCACCTGCGAATCGCCGGTGTTTTCCGCATCGCGGATGAAAATATGGATAAGTGCGTTTGTCATAGCAGTCCCTTCGTATACAAAATGTTATAAATACCAACAATAATTGCTCCCTGTAGAACCATAATTGCCGGTATGCCGAGCATGAAAATATGGTGCAGGGTCTTGTGACGGATGATGAGCATGGTGGCGTACACGCCCGGCCCGCCGCCAATCAGCGCCCAGAAAAACAGCGTGCGCTCGGGCACACGCCTCCAGCCGCGAGCCGCGGCGAGCTTATCGTAAATACAGACAATCGCGCCGATGACGCTGACTGCAATAAAATAGTACAGCACATACTGCACGGTCGCTGCACCTCCTTTCGGATTTCCTACAATTTTACCACAGGCATTGCCGTATTGCAAAGAAATCAGGCCAAAAATAGCCGTGACTAACAGAAAAGTAGCGGTGTCTAACACAAAAGACGCCTTTTCAGGCGCCTTTTGTCTTTTACCGTCTTTTCTGTTGCAATCGCAATGACAAATGAAAATGCACTCACATTTCATTTTCCATTATCAATTTTTTCGGGTTGCCGCTATCGAACGGCTCATCAAAGTGATAGTGCATCAGCCAGCCTGCGTCAAACTGCGCGGCATACTGTCCGGCGAGCGAGGCGGCACGAATACGCGCCAGACCGAACAGCTCCGGAACGGAATCCGTGCGGGTTTCGTCCGGTTTCCACAGGTTATGCCACGGCTGATGAGCCAGATTGAGCGCATCCCACACCGGACGCTCGAGCTTCATGTGACCGGTGAGCAGGGCGCCTCGACCGAGCAAGGCTTCCGCCTTTTTCGCTCCGCGATAGACGGCGCGGCTCTCCGAATAGAGAAAACTCTCCCACGAGGTCATTTCCACGAATGAACGACGCAGATCATGCGTGGAAACGTCCGCTCCGTACACGGTTTTGAGCACCGCGTGCAGCACAACCGACAGCACCGCCTGCTCGATCGGTGACAGCTGATAGCGTTCCTCCGGATCGAACTCGGTGATGGGGCGATGGCATGCGCGTTCGTAGATCAGATAGTCAATGTCACTTTCAATGCGGCTGTGCACCGCCGATGCGGACAGCTTTGAATTTTCAGCACAGAACCGCACCTGTTGGCAGTAAACATAGGGATGAATCTCGCTGTCGAGCGCATAATGGCACACGAAGCCGTAGAAATACGCCGCTGCGATCTCCTGCGCGTCACCGCTCAGGTCGCGCACCGCACGCGAGAGCGCCGCAAACAGCTCGTCCGTTTTCTCCGAGTGCATGCGGTTGCCCAGCTTGTGCAGCGGACTGCCGAACAGGATTTTCCGGTAAAACAGCGGGTCCGGTCCCTGACAGCCCCAGAAAAAGCACGCCGGACGGCATGCCGCTGCCCGCTGCGCCGGTGCGGGAAACACCGTCAGTGCCTGCCTGCCGAATAGATGATGCGATACAAAATCCGCCATACTGTTTTCCTCCTCGCTGTGCTTTTCTTTAGATGATTACAGGCAATACCGCATAATTGAACAAGAGTGATTTGCGAGTAAATTTTGCGTACTGACGAGGCACAGTTTTGCGGTAATACTTGATGTATTACCGTGAAACTTCGGCAGCGCGGACGGAACTCGCGCAAGGAACCGAAATCAAAGTCAGAACACGAAATTTCCGCAAAGCACCGCGGCAGCGCGACCGGAGCCTGCGCAAGGAGCCGCCGCTTTAATTGTGCGGTGTTGCCTACAGTATACCACGAAATCCGACTTTCTGCAAAGCATGGAAAACGCGCCTGCCGATAACCGACAGGCGCGTTTCTCAACGGATTTGCTTACTTTTCTGCTATATGGCGGCCGAACGAGGTCGAATTCATCGCCTTCTGCAGCGCCGGCAGAAGCGCCATTGCAACAACTACCGCGATAATGATATTCGGAGGCGAGGTCATCAGCTTCGGAATATTGGCCACAAAAGCCGGAACCAGAGCACTGCCGCCAATCATCAGCTCAATAATGCCCTTGAGCATGTACAGCAGCGACGAGAACACCGCACCTGCAAGGCACGCCACGAGGTTGCGCGCAAATTTCTTTGCGGCCGCAGCACCGGCGTAAGCGATCACGCCGCACAGCCATGCCATCAGGAAGAAACGCACGAAGGTGATCCACGCCTCCGGTGCGTACTCCGGCGTCATCAGGTCGAAGATCATCGAGCCGATACCGGCTGCAAGACCGCCGCGAACCGGTCCGAGCAGCAGGCCGCACAGCAGCACGAACGCGTTTGCGAGCTTGATCATGGTGGTGCCTGTCGGCGTCGGAATGCGAATGGACAGGAACATGGTAACAACGAATACCACTGCCGCCATCAGACCGATCATCACGATGTCGTACAGCGAAAACGCTTTTTTCTTGGATTCCATCATAAATCCCCCTGATCTGATATGTTTTATTTATCATACCGCGAATATGGTCTGTCGAAAATGGTCAGTTCGCATTTATTTTACAGGGTCAGATGGATAATCCCGGAACGGCTGGGCAAACTACGCGTACAGAAAGGGGAACCTTGCATGAAACTGGATAAACAAACCTATCAACAGCTGCTCGAACGCAAAAGCCCGAATTCGCCGCTGTGGCGCGACTGCCTGCTGGCGTTTCTCATCGGCGGTGCGATCTGCACAGCCGGCGAGGGTGTGCGGCAGCTGTGGCTCTCCCGCGGACTGGATACCGAAGACACAGCCGCCGCAACCGCCATCACGATGGTGTTTCTCGGTGCCCTGCTCACCTGCCTGCACTTGTACGAAAAGCTTGCAAAATATGCGGGAGCAGGCACGATTGTACCGATCACCGGCTTTGCAAACGCCATTGTTTCTCCGGCGATGGAGTTCAAAAGCGAGGGACTTATCCTCGGTCTGGGTGCAAAGCTGTTCGTTATCGCGGGACCGGTGCTGGTGTACGGCATTTCGGCAAGCGTCATCTACGGTCTCATTCTGTTTTTGACTGGAGGCGGTTCGGTATGATAAAGCGCATCGGCAAGCGCACGCTTGCGCTCGAAAACCGGCCGTATCTGCTCGGACACGCGGCGGCAGTCGGCAAAAAAGAGGGCGAAGGCCCGCTCGGTGAGCGGTTTGACTATGTGGCGAAGAATGACCGGATGGGACAGCGCTCGTGGGAGCTGGCGGAGAGCGAACTGCAAAAGACCGCCATCCGGCTTGCGCTGCGCAAGGCCACCCTGCCCGAGCGTTCGCTCGACCTGATCCTTGCAGGCGACCTGCTCAACCAGTGCATCGGCTCGTTTTTAGCGTCCATGCACGCGAATGTGCCCTATCTCGGACAGTACGGTGCATGCTCGACGATGGCACAGGGTCTTGCGCTCGGCGGCTGTCTGGTCGAGAGCGGCGCGGCAGACCGCCTGCTTGCGGCAGCATCCTCGCATTTCTGCTCGGCGGAGCGGCAGTACCGTTTTCCGCTGGCCTACGGCGGGCAGCGCACACCAACCGCACAATGGACGACTACTGCGGCAGGCGCGGCTATTCTCGGCAGTGCGCCGGTGCCGAACGGCGCGGAGCCGTGCGATGTGCGCGTGACGCATGTTCTGTTCGGCAAAATGGTCGAAATGGGCGTCAAGGACGCGGCCAACATGGGTGCGGCGATGGCGCCCGAAGATGTGAATTTAGACCCATACATTTTTCGGCGCGCTGAGCGCTGTGTTTTGCACAAAACCTGCTGTTATCAGAACCATTCACTGGTATTCCCGTCCGAACGAACAAAAACAGACAATCCCCCTGATACCGGGCCGGCATCAAGGGGGATTTTATCTGCGCACATGCTTTTCTTATCCAAACACCGCAGAGGCGAGCGGATAGACCACAACAAGACAGGCCGCAAGGGATAGCACAAGGAACACGAGGTTCGCCTTGAGCACACCGCGGACCGTCACATGCCCCGGTCCGAAGATGAGCGGTGCCGGTGTGCACGCGGACGGCGTCAGAGATGCCATAGATGCTGCGACACCGATGACAGCGGCGAACGCTCCCAGATGCATGTTGGAACCGGAGAGCAGCGCCAGACCGATATTGAAGAACAGCACCATCGTCACCACATTAGAGAGGAAATTTGTCATGATGAGTGCCGCAATCGCGAGCAGTTCGAGCAGCACTGGACTTTGTATTGAGCAGCACTCTCGTCCGTCCCTATACGGCCTGCTATATGATTTCTGTTCGTCGGTTTTGGAGTTTTCCGTCAGTTTTTGGCTGGCACCCGGCTTACTTGTCGCTGCTATATCGAACGCACTGCAAAAACCAGGTTGCGGCTTAATGCACAACCTGGTTTTTCTTTCCTCATATCAAGCAAAAATTACTTGTTCTTATTCTTGATGTACTCGTCCATCGCAGCCGCAGCGCGCTTGCCGGCGCCCATTGCGAGGATAACGGTAGCCGCACCGGTAACAGCGTCACCGCCGGCGAATACGCCGTCCTTGGAGGTGATGCCGTGCTCGTCATCAGCCACGATGCAGCCCTTGCGGTTGGTTTCCAGACCCGGCGTGGTGTGACGGATCAGCGGGTTCGGGCTGGTGCCGATCGCCGCGATGACACAATCGAGGTCGAGTACAAACTCACTGCCCTCAACCGGAATCGGACGGCGGCGGCCGGATGCGTCAGGCTCACCCAGCTCCATCTGCTGGCACTTGAGGCCGGTGACGTTGAAGTTCTCGTCAGACAGCACTTCGAGCGGCGCGGTCAGGAACTTGAATACAACGCCCTCTTCCTTCGCGTGGTGAATCTCCTCGAGACGAGCCGGAAGCTCCTTCTCGGAACGGCGGTAAACAATGTAAACCTCGTCTGCGCCCATGCGCTTTGCACAGCGGGCAGCGTCCATTGCTACGTTGCCGCCGCCGACAACAGCGACCTTCTTGGCGTGGTAGATCGGGGTGTCCGCGTTTTCCTTGTATGCCTTCATCAGATTGATGCGGGTCAGGTACTCGTTTGCGGAGTAAACGCCGTTTGCGTTCTCGCCCGGAACGCCGATAAAGGTCGGCAGACCGGCACCGGAGCCAACGAAAATTGCTTCAAAACCGTCACCGAACAGCTCGTCGATGGTCTCAGAACGGCCTACAACAAAGTTCAGCACGAACGCAACACCGAGATCCTTCAGCGTGTCGATCTCCTTCTGCACGATAGCCTTGGGCAGACGGAACTCCGGAATGCCGTACATCAGAACGCCGCCTGCGGTGTGCAGCGCCTCGAAAACGGTAACCTCATAACCCATGCGAGCCAGATCGCCTGCGCAGGTCAGACCGGCCGGACCTGCACCAACGATGGCAACCTTGTGACCGTTGGATTCCGGCTTGACAGCCTTCTCGGTGCTGTTTTCGCGCGCATAGTCCGCAACGAAGCGCTCCAGACGGCCGATGGCTACCGGCTCGCCCTTGATGCCACGGACACAGTGACACTCGCACTGGCTCTCCTGCGGGCATACACGGCCGCAGACAGCGGGCAGAGCGGAGGTTTCCTTGATCTTCGCAGCCGCCTCGAGGAACTTACCCTCTGCAACCAGAGAGATGAACTCCGGAATCTTGACCTGTACCGGACAGCCGGTCATGCAGGGCTTGTTCTTGCAGTTCAGGCAGCGCTGTGCTTCCTCGATCGCCATTTCAGCGGTATAGCCGAGCGTTACCTCTTCAAAGTTCTTATTGCGGACGTCCGGCGCCTGCTCGGGCATCGGGCACTTGTTCGGATTCATATTCGGCATGATTACTTGACCTCCTTCTTGAACAGATTGCAATGCTCCTCGCGGCGCTCTACCGCCGCGCGCTCCTGTGCCTTGTACATGGCACCGCG
>NZ_QUMC01000045.1:0-15145 GCF_003481925.1 Butyricicoccus sp. OF10-2
ATATTCATGATATTCATGTTAATATTGTATTTTTTTCTTAGATAAAGGTTTTCCCGGAATTACGAAAGTTATAGCAATTCTTTCTTCGCAAAAAATTCTCCGCGGCACTTTGCTTTTTCCAATGAAAAGATCGGAGATTACTATACAGAAAAGCGACAGGCAAATACCTGTCGCTTTTCTTGTATTTTGGGTAGCAATGAAATTACCATTTTTTAAGTTCCCATGCCTTGAAACTATTGGGATCATTTCCCCATGCAGCCGAATTCCATTCTTTCATTCCAACAAAAAGAACGGTTTCGGTTTCAGTGACGGTGATGCCGTCATACTTGCCGCCAATGCCGCCGCCAGTGCTAATGAGGTAATTCTTTTGCACGTGTGTTCTTAAACCACTTGGCATATGGATTGAATTTTCCTCCGCTTTCTCTCCCGGATGAGCGTGGACTTGCTGATGCCGGTGAGCTTGACGACCTGCGCGTAGGAGTGGTCCTCAAGCAGAGCCATTGCATGGTCGAGCTGCTCGGTGTCGAACTTGGGCGGGCGGCCCTCACGGAAATTCGGGTCGTCGCGCGCGCGACCGCCTTGCCCTCCTGCGTGCGCTGCACGATCATGTCGCGCTCGAACTGCGCGAATGACAGCAGCACGTTGCGTAGCAGCGTGTTCACCGAGTCGTTGGACAGGATGCCAAGATTCAGCACGTTGATGGTGATGCCCTCGTCGATCATCTCGGTGATCAGGCCGGACGCCTGCGACACCGACCGCGCGAGGCGGTCGAGCTTGGTGACGATGAGCACATCGCCTTTTCGTAGCTGCGCCCGCAGCCTGTCGAACTCCGGGCGCTCGATCTTCGTGCCGGTGAAGGTGTCTGTATAGATTTTTTCCGCGCCCGCCGCCGTCAGCGCCGCCTGCTGCGCATCCAGACTGTTGCCGTCGCGCGCCTGCGTTTTGGTGGATACTCTCGCGTAGCCGAATATCATGTAAATTCCCCCGTTTTCCCGGTTTTGACACCGCGAGTTTTGAATATAGGTTTTGATACCTCTATTATAACTTATGACGCTGAGTTTTGCAACCGGTGGCAATACTTGAAGGTTTTGAGACCGGTTGATTTGGTGCGAACCTCGTGTTATAATAACAATAAATAAGGTTGTTACAGGCAGGTTCGCACCGGGGAAAACCGACAATATCACGAATGGATACGCAAAAATACAGAAGATAATACAAAAAGATTGTAGGAATGCCGAAAATCTGCATTGTATTTTTCGCATTTTTGCCGTAACAACTCGCGCCCCTGCGGGGGACAGCAACGCTGCCAGCCTGATCTCATTGCAGCGAACACGAAGTCGTAACAGCTCGCGCCCCTGCGGGGAACAGCAACCCCTGTACGTCTTCTGCAGTGTAATCGACGCCGGGTAATAGCTCGCGCCCCTGCGGGGGACAGCAACTCTCAAGTTCGATAACCTTGTCTTCGATCGCGTATACGGTAACAGCTCGCGCCCCTGCGGGGGACAGCAACGCACTTAGTGTTATAAACCGTTCTGCAAATGTTAGCGGTAACAACTCACGCCCCTGCGGGGGACAGCAACAACCGATCTGTCAATTTTGACAGGTCGGTTTTATTTTTTTGCCCGAACTGTGAAAAGCACCGCCGCTCCCACCGATAATATTGTGTAAGGCAAAGAACCTTCTCAAAAAAATTTTCACGAAGTGTGAAAACCGCCGAAAAATTTCTGATATATAAGCAGAAGGACTTCAAAGGACAGGAGGTGAACCGAATGTTTGTAATCCGTGACCCGTGGCTGGATTTCCCGCTGTTTGGCGAGGACAATCCGCTCCTCGACTGGGTGAAAGACACCATCTGCTATTAAGCAGACCTAAATCCACAGCAGGGGAGGTGAAAAATTGAAAACCGTGTTATGGATATCGCGCCACACCATGACCGAACCGCAGCTGCGCGACCTTGCGCGCGTGCTGGGCGATACGGTGCAGGTGCTGCCGTACACCCAAACCGTAAAACAGGCGGACGTACTGCGCCCGCTGATCGAGCAGGCGGATGCCATAGCCGCCGTACTGCCGGTGGAGCTGCTCGCCGAGCTGGTAACGCTCGCGGACGAACGCCCGGTGCTGCAGTCGGTCGCCGGACGCAGGTTCACCGGCCGCACGCTGCATCTGGCTGACGGACAGACCGAGCCGGAAATCGCCTTCGAGCACCTGTACTGGCAGCAGATTGTCAAGCTGGAACTCCAAACCCGGCGGCTGTAACAAAAAGGAGAACAGGCGGTTTTCCTGTTCTCCGAAAAAAATTTTTCGTGAAGTGTGAAATCGGTCGGAAATCCGCTGATATAGAAATAGAAGGGTAAAAAGAGGTGAAGCATTTGAGCGTACATACCGCAATCCGCCGCGGCGAGGTGTTCTTCGCCGACCTGCACGGCGGTGTCGGTTACGAACAGAACGGCGAACGGCCGGTGGTCGTGCTGCAGAACGATATGGGCAACCGGTACAGCCCGACCGTCATTGTGGCGCCGCTGACCAGCAGCCGCACGAAAAAGCCGCTGCCGACACACGTCTGGTGCGGTGCGGACAGCGGCCTGCTGAAAAATTCCTGCATTCTGCTCGAGCAGATTCGCGTGATCGACAAAACGCGCTTATCTCGCTATCTGTGCAGCCTGAATGTGGAAATGATGGGCCGGGTCGATCAGGCTGCGGCAATCAGTCTGGGACTGGCACAGTGAGCAAAAAAATTTCCCGGGAAGTGTGAAAAACCGCGTGTGAAATCCGATAACTAAGTGAAGGGAGGGAAAACACCATGAAAGATATCAAGCCGAGCGTTATCATCACCGCGATTGCGATGGTGATCGAAGCTGTGAAGTTCGTCGCAGAGCAGGTGGAGACTGCAAAGGACTGATTCTCCTGAAAGAAATACATAGCAAAGGCAGGTGAAATATATGACGCCGCAGACAATCATCGCTATTCTCGGTCTGGTAGCCGAGATCATTGACACGATCGACAAGAACTGACACGTTCTGAAAATCCAAAGGAAGGGAGGCAGGAAGCATGAATGAATTTGCAAGACGCATGGCCAACGGCGCATCCTGTGCGGCTATGGGCGGCACCACCGGTGCCGGAATCGGCGGCGCGGTCGTTGCCGGTGTCGGTGCGGTAGGCGGTTCGGTTTTCGGACCGGTCGGCACGTTCTTCGGCGCGGAAGTCGGTACGGCGGCAGGCGCAGCCGTCGGCGGTGCTATCGGCTCGATCATCGGCTTTATCGGCGGCTTTGCCGATGAGCCGTTCTAAATCCTCAGAAAATGGAACAGGGAGTGGTGATACATACATAGATGGACAGGCATTCCGAATCACAGCAGGAAAGGCAGGTGAATCCGCATGACGCCTCAGGGCATTATCGCTATCCTCGGTCTGGTAGCCGAGATCATCAGCATCGCAAACGATGACTAAAGCCGCAGAAAGTGCGCAAATCCAACGAAAAGGCAGGTGAAACCTATGACGCCGCAGACGATTTTGGCTGTGATCGGTCTGGCCGTGAAGATCATTTCCATCGCGACCGATGACTGACCGCGTAACATAGAAAATCCACATAAGAAGGAGGTGATATCTGTTTTCGCTTTTTCTTCACCCGAAACAGGGCAAAGTACACAACAAACCTCGGGATACACCCACGAGAACTTGTTGAATATTATTGAACATTTGTCAAATCGTGCTATAATGAAATCATGTCGAAAGGAGGCAGTGCCTTGAGCAAAATACTTTTGATTCTGGAGGTTTCCAGAAAGCAGGATTATATATTTTCAAGCATCCACCTAAGGGATAACGCGGCACGTTCGGATATCATCCGCTATGTGACGAGCGAGGAATTTTTCAAGCAGGCTGCACCGGAATATTACAACAGCCGTGAGAATTTTGTGTACGCAGGCGGCGGACACACCATCCTCCAGTTTGGGGACAGAGCAACGGCAACACGCTTTGCCGAGCAGGTAACGCAGAAGGCCATGCGCGAGTATGACGGCCTTGAGCTGTTTGCCAAGCAGATGGAATATCGGGCGACAGACGAGAACGGAAAACCGGCGACACCGGGTCAGAATCTGGTTTGGCTGTCCGAAGCGCTCGAGCAGAAAAAGTCTCTGCGAAAGGCATCTTTTCGGCTGACCTCGCTCGGCATTGAGCAGAAAGCGGAAGCTGCATCGCTTACCGCACCGAACGCAATCGACCCGCCGGAAGGCTGGGCATTCGCTAAGGACTTTGTAGACCTGCAGGGCCGGACCGATGAGAACTTTATTGCTGTCGTTCATATTGACGGCAACTCGATGGGCAAGCGCGTAAAGAATCTGTATGATTCAGAAACCGAAAGCTGGGACGCCTGCTGCGACAAGCTGCGCTGCTTCAGCGAGGGCATTCAGCACGATTTTGAAGCCGCCTTTCGGGAAATGGCGGCAGAGGTGGCCGATTACGAGGCCGCCAATCCCGCAGGAAACACCGGCATTCTTCCGGTACGTCCGGTCATTCTTGCCGGTGATGATGTGTGCTTTGTCGCGCGCGGCTGTCTGGGTCTGGAATGTGCCGAACGGTTTATGAAGCACCTTTCCGCAAGGACCAATCCGCAGGACGGTGAAACCTATGCGGCCTGTGCGGGCGTAGCTATGGTACACCTGAAATATCCGTTCCATCAGGCGTATGATCTGGCGGAGGCACTGTGCAGCAGCGCGAAGAAGTACGGCGTTTCGCTCTGCGGAGATGGTTCGGTATCTGTGATGGATTGGCATATCGAATTTGGTCAGCTGAAAGAAAATCTCCGTGAAATCCGCAGCGACTACGAAACCGAGGACGGAAAACGCATGGAATTACGTCCGGTGGTGGTGCTCGAGGGCAAAATGGACGAGGCTGCGCGCACGAAAATGAATGTACGCACCTATGATTTCGTACGCGGTATGTGTATGCAGATGAAGCAGGCGGTGCAGGAATGCGGCGAAAAAATTGCGCGCGGAAAGCTCAAGGAACTGCGCGGTGCCATCAAGCAGGGCGATCTGGAATGCCGCTATGCGCTGCAGGACAGTGAAATCACCAAGCTGCTCCGCGCGATATTTGAAGCGCAGTTTGATACGGCAGACAAGCAGTATGCCCAATTTGCCGCCATGCTGAAAAACGGCAAAGCGATCGACAAGCAGCCGTTCCGCACCTTTGATGACGGCAGCAGAAACAGTGAACCGGTTTCTCACTGCCTGTTTTTTGACGCGATCGAAATGATGGATCACTTTGAGCGACTGGAGGGGAAGGCATGAGCAGGCAGGTAGAATTACAAGTCAGATTAGAGCTGCTTTCCGATACGATTTTCGGCTCAGGTCACAGCATTCCCGGCGGCGAGGATATCGCGGTCTGTCAGGATGAGAACGGCTATCCGTATCTCAAAGGCACTACTTTCAAGGGCTTGCTGCGCGAGAGCATGCACGATCTGCTCGAGTGGAGCAGCGGCCCGATGGATACAGTAGAGGAACTGCTCGGCAAGGAAGGTTGGACGGGTACGGCAGGCGGCCGCCGTCTGCACCTGACGCCGCTGACGCTCGAAGAAAAGCCGGAGGAGAGCGAGACCTGCTATGATCACCGCACGTTTACCAGTCTGGAAACGATGTTGTGAAAACGGGTACATTACGCTCGGCGATGTGTATTTGCAGAGGACAGAAATTCATCGGCAAGATTTTCTGTGAGGAGCAGGATGTGTCGCTCGTACGGGAGTCCGCGCTCGGCATCAAGTGGCTGGGCACGATGCGGAGCCGTGGCTTCGGCCATGTAAAAGTTATCGCAGAGCCGGTAAAAGCGCAGAAAACCGCCTTTCCGGCAGTTGGAGCGACCCATTGTCTGCATTATACGCTTTACACGGAAACGCCGGTCAGCATGACCGACTACAACCGTTCCGGCGAAAACAGCTGGGACACGCACGGATACATTGCCGGTGCGGCTGTGCGCGGTATGGCGGCCAGCCTGCTCGCACAGCGTGAGCCGGACTGGTTTGCTGCCAACAAAATTGCGCTGCTGACCGAGAAAACGCGCTTCCTGAGTGCGTTTCCGGTGCAGAAGGACAATCCGGCGGTTCTCCCGTCCCTCAAGGGTTTTTATGAGCAGAAGGACGGCAGTGATTTCCATTCGGTTTTAGAGGACGGCGAAATTTCCGAAGGCTCCAAACGTGCCGATGTAGGTTCGTTCTGCACGATCGAAAACGGCGTACTGCATTACTGGAACGCCAGAACCGGCGGCAGCCAACGCATCCAGCGAACGGATAAGCTGATTTTCCAGACGCGCAGCATTGACGCAGGACAGCGGTTTGATGGTTATATTCTGCTTGATGATGCGTCCATTGCGCCCAAGCTGGCCGAGGTGCTGTGCGGTACGGTTTGGATCGGTGCCGACCGTTATGATGGCATGGGCAAATGCCGCATGAGCATTGAACCCTGTGATGCTCCGGCGTACCGCCGATACGGCAGCATGCAGCGTCACGGTGATAACAAGGTACTTTATATGCTGGCGCTGTCGCCGCTCGGCATGACCAACGAGTACGGTGAGCCGTGCGGTATCAACTGGGATGTGCTCGCGGAAAACCTCGGTGTGGCAAGCGTAACATCCGAATTCAGCAGCACTTCGGTCTCGGAATACGGCGGCTTTAACCGTCAGTGGGGATGCCACACACCGGCCGTCCGCATGTACGATGCAGGCAGCCTGTTCAAAATCAGCTTTGATGGTGAATCGCCGGATGAGGAACATCTTTCCGCCATCGAGCAGAGCGGATTGGGTCTGCGCCGCGCAGAAGGGTTCGGCCAGGTGCTGTTTCTGTCGGAATCGCTGTTCGGCAGCATCAAGGCAAAACAGCCGGTGGAGTACACCGCCGCACCGCGCCGACAGAATATGGCTGAACTGCGCCGTAAGCGTCTGACATGGATCATGGAGCAGTGTGAAAAGAAATTCGCCGGCGATATTTCGGACAGCCAGCTTGGCTCTATCCAGGCCATTTGCGAGGAACACAAACACAGAGCCGATATTCTGCAAAAACTGAATGGATTTTTTGCTCATAATGCGGAAAAGGGTGAACAAACGTCTAGCAAGTTTGCGAAAATGAAGCAACTGGTCAACACAGTGCTGTCTCATCCGTCAGAACCGTGGATGGAAAATATGAATACAACGGAACGGGTACAGCTGCTTTGCGACCTGTTCGATCACAGCCGAAAGGAGGACGCAGGCCATGGCAACGTTTGATAAAGCAGTTCGTTATGAGGTAACGGCAGTTACGGAAACGCCCTTGCGTACCGGTCCTTCCGACGGCAGTATCGACCGCGTACTTCGCCACCGGGACGGACAGGCATTCCTGCAGGCTGCTTCTCTGGCTGGCGCATTGCGCGGCTGGCTGGAAAAGCAGGATAAGAACGCCGCAAATGCGCTGTTCGGCTCACAGGAAAAGTCCGGGCAGCTCATCGTTTCCGATATGGAAATCAAGGAAAAAGCAGTGGAATCGGCGGAGGATACCACGATACAGCTTCGCCCGCGCCTGCGCATCAACGGCAAAATGGGCTCGGCGGCAGACGGCGGCAAATTCGATGTGGCCCACATTGCACGCAATACCGTGATGCAGTTCACTCTGACATGGATGGGCGCGGAAAGCGATACGGACGGTCCGGCGCAGATCGAGCAGATGCTCGGTGCGCTGCACACAGGTGAGATCCGTTTGGGCGCACAGAAATCCAACGGCTTCGGACGGGTTGCGCTGACGGTCCGCAGCCAGACCTATCACATGACCGACAAGGCCGACCGGGAGGCTTGGCTGCAGGATGAATTTGACGGCCAAACGCTTGAACTGCCGAAGATTTGCACGAAAAGTGTATGTACATTCACAGTCAACGGCGTTGCGGACAGCATTCTGATCAAGAGTTCGGTTCCGCGTGTTGAATACGATGAGAATAACACGCGCAAGGAGATTATTCAGAACATTAAGGAGAACGATATAGCGGTCCTGCCGGGTTCGTCGGTCAAGGGTGCTGTACGTGCCCGCGTGAAGGCGATCGCCGACTTGCTCGAATGCTCGGAAGCCGTAGACGAATTGTTCGGACGCGGTGCTGCACAAGGTGATAACGGTATCGCCGGTCGAGTGCGGTTCACCGATGTGGTGCTGGATAAGGCAAAAAAGCAGACGGTCTCGCGTATCCGCATCAATAAATTCACCGGAGGCGTAATACGCCGCGGACTGTTCACCGAAGAACCGCTGAAAAGCGGCGTTACGCTGACTATCACAGCGCCGCAGGATAATATCTGCGGCTGTGCGCTGTTGGTTTACGCACTGCGCGACCTCGGTCTTGGGTTATATAATCTGGGCAGCGGCGGCGCTGTCGGACGCGGTTATATTAAGGTATCCCGCATTGCAATCGCGTGCGGAGACAAAACCGCCGATATGACATTCGGCGTGGACGGCTGCAAGCTGAACGACACGGACAATCTGGTTTCGGCCTGGCTGCATGCACTGGAGGAACGCACATGAAACGGATAGATAGCATAGAACAGGCTCTGCAACAGGCCGAAAAGCTGCAGTTCGTCATGGTGACCGAGCTGAGCCGTGTTGTTATTGGCAAAATGCCGATGGATATCAACTGGGATGAGCTGATAGAAGCACGTTTTTTCGATCACGATACCGAAATCCGCATTTTCCGTGAAAGCGGCGAACTGAGGGCCCGCAGTGTGATTTTGCAGGACGATATGCCGTACATCGAAAAGCAGTATAAGAAATTACAGGGCAATCTGGGCAGTGAAATCAGCGTGCGCGAGTATCTGACGTTTGATGAGGACGGTCAGGCCGGTGTGAGCGCCGTCTGCCTGTACGATTGGAGGGAATGACGAATGGCGAAGGACGATAACTACTATCCGCCGAAAACATTGGAAAACACCGTTCGTGCACCATATAACTTTGTGCCGTTTACCGAGCGTCAGCCGTTTATGCGGTATACCGATGTAAGCAAACTGCCTGCGCATGACGAACTTTGTGCAGACCTGCTCACCGGTGAGATTCATCTGACGCTTACCGCAGAAACGCCGGTTTTCGTGTCAGACGGACAGGAAAATGCGGATTTCTTCCGCGGCGCCAACGGAAACTATATGATTCCCGGCTCTACCATTCGCGGCATGGTAAGGGAGAATATGCAGATTCTTGGGGATGGTTTGGTTCTCAAGGATGAGGATTTGGAGGATTACCAGATTTATTACCGCGAAATTGCAGGAAAAGGTGCGCGCAAACCGCTGCGCAAATACTATCAGGATACACTGGGCGTAAAGCCGGAAAAGGCCCGGAGCGGCAAGTCGATTTCCATACCGCACAATATCAACGCGGGTTATCTGGTGCGAGAAAACGGCTTATACCGGATCTATCCGCTGCCGAAAGAAACGCCGGTACTGCGTGTATCGCGTGAACTGACAGAAAAAGTATTCGGTAAAGAAAAATATGCCTGCACAGAAGCAGTCGCATATGAGTCGGACGGCAAAAATGTCACCGCACTGTATCAAGCGGAAAATGCCCCGGCAGACAAGGAACGCGGTATCCTGCTGTTTACCGGAAAACCGGTACAGAAAGAAAACCATTTGTATGTTTTTCCGCCGATCGACAGAGATCAGCACGGCATTGATATTTCGGAAGCTGACCGCTTGTCCTATCAGGCGGACTGTGAAGCGCGCAAAAATACGGCGAAAGCGTATCAGGAGTTCTGGAAGCTGCCGGAGGAGGGACAGAGTAAGCCGGTTTTCTATGTAAATTATGATGGGCACATTTATTTCGGCATGGCACGCTATCTGCGCATCGGTCATTCGCATTCCATTGCGGAAGGACTGCCCGAGCGTTTTCGGAAAATGCAGAAGCGTATTACCTCGCAGAATGAGCTTCCACTGGACTATCCACATGCGATTTTAGGATTTACGCATAATTTTAAGGACGAAAACAAAAAAAGCAGTAATACATCTTACCGTTCGCGCGTGTCCTTCGGCGATTTTGAAGCCATAAGCAGTGCCGTGTCTGCTGATGCGTATAAAACTGTTCTTGGTGAGCCAAAACCCAGCTTTTTCGAGGGATATGTGCAGGAAGGAAAGCACTATTCTTATGAGCCTAATGAGCCGAAAGACGCCTTCCAATTAAACGGTTTTAAGCAGTATTGGCTTAAAGATGTAGAATTCCCGCTGCCGCAAAGCGGCAATGAAAAGGTTTTGACTACCTTGCGTCCTATGAAGAAGGGAACTACGTTCAGCGGTACAATTCGCTTCAAAAATCTTGAAAAAGACGAACTCGGTCTGCTGCTGTGGTCGCTGGTGCTGAATGAAGGCTGTTACCAGTCGATCGGCATGGGCAAGCCATACGGCTTCGGCCGTATGAGCGTCAAACTGGACAGTCTGCGGCTGTTCGATTTCGCAGCACTCTATTCGGTTTCCGGCTTCGAGAGCGCAGGAAGAACCGCAGAGTGCAAGCCATTCATCCAGGCGTATAAACAGTTTATGAACGATAATAAATCGAAAACCGCACCGGAAATGGATGATAGACCGGAAATCAAGGACTTCTTCTATCTGAAAAAGACGATCCGAGAGGATACGGAAATGGTGGATTACCTGACGATTGACCAGAAGAAGGAACCGAAGCGGCTGCTGTTCAAGGAAATGTATTATCCGCTGCCGCCGGTTGCCGAGCTGCGTGAGAAAGCCGAAAAGGATGCGCCGAAGTATGATTCTGCAGAGGATGCAACAGCTGCACTGCTCCTGAAATTTGGTGCAAAGACTAATTCGTCGAATACCGGAAAATCCTCGAAAAAGAAGAAAAAGTGAGGTCAGCATGGCGAAAAAAATTATTTTATTCCTCAGCTTGCTGAGCGAGGATGAATCCAAGCGGAAAACCCAGGACTATGCCTGCGCGGCCGGTGTACTTGGCATGGACGAGGCCCACAAGATCACCGGTACGCAGACCAACGAAGCGCCGGTCAAGGCCATGCTGCTGGCACATCCGGATGTCCGGTCGATCATCTGTATCGTAACACCGCAGGCAAAGGAAAGCACGCTGGATTTTTTCAAAACGCATATTCTGGAGTTCGCACGAGAAAAGCAGATCAAATTACCGGACGATATCTTTAAGATTATTGATTTTCAGAATGACGAGGTGTTTACCGAAGGTCCGCTGCAGCGTGTTCTGAACGAGATCCAGCCGGGCGGCATGGGCAAAAACAGTATGGGTGATGAAATTCTGCTGGAAACGACCGGCGGGTGGCGCAACACGATGATGTATCTGCTGCTTCTCAGCCGCGTACTGACCTATAATCACAATCAGACGATCGGTGCAACCTATGCTGATTTTAACAACCAGCAGATCACCGATGTATCCGATCTGCTCCGCATGTTCGACCTGGTAGGCGGCATGCAGGAGATGAGTTCGTTCGGCAATGTGCGCACCCTGCGCAAGTATTTCGGCGCAGAGCCGCAGGACGAACGAATCGGTGAACTGCTCGATGCACTCGAAGCGCTTAACGAGGCGATCACGCTGTGCAGAACAAGCAAAGTAAGCGGATGCCTGGAGCGGTTTATCCATGCGGTGAACGAAGTGAAATCCTGTGACAATCCACTCGTCCGTCAGCTTACGCCGGCATTCGACAGTATTTTCCGGGAGCGGAAGTTCAAAATCCGCAGTTTGATCCGATGGTGTCTGGAACGGGATATGTACCAGCAGGCCGTAACCCTGTATATCGAATGTATTCCGACAGAAATTTTTAAGAATATTGTACAGAAAAAGCAGGAGAACCACCTGTTTAATCCGAAATACGATGATAAAACACGGTTCTCCGATGCCGATGAGTTTTTCTGTTACCTGCTGAATGCCAGCCGATACACCAGCGCATCCAAGGGCAGCAGCGATCAGTATGCAATGCAGGTATATACGATTGAAAATCTGGAGACCTGTTTCCCGTCAGCTCCGTTTGAATTAAAACCGGGATATAAAATCCATAAACTGCAAAATATTGCACGCGATTATCTGTATATCAAACTTCTGCGCAACATGATCAACCATGCACAAACCACCGGTACGGAAAGCACGGAACAGGCGGTTGAATATCTCAAGGGATGTGGTTATTGTTCTCCGGATGCCGTGGACTTAAAAACGCTGCGTACCGTGATGGAAAATGCGCTGAATAACTTGAAGGTCTGAGGAGAGACTTATGAAAACATTTTTTACGATCATCCCATTGCAGGGAAGCAAGGATCTGAAAGCGTGTATCTATCAGGCCGTGGACAACGGTGACTTGCAGATGGATACGCCGACCCACTTCCCAATCATGACTGCTATGCACGCTTACGTTAAGCCCGGAGATGAGATTCGCGTTGTAGCGATTCTGTCCGCTGTACAGAACTGTGAAACGAATCTCGAAAAATTCCGCGAGGAAGTGGAGAATATGAGTCAAGAAATCGGCTTCACTTATCCGCGCGGCATAGAAATTGTAAATGCTCCAGCGGATGCAGGTGTGCGCAGTCATATTGAGACTTTCCAGCGCCTGATTGAAAAGGTAGAAGATAATGATAAGCTGTATGCTTGTATGACCTACGGCATGAAGCCGCTGTCGCAGCTTTTGATCATGGCCATACAGTATGCCTATCGTCTGTTAGATAATGCTTCTATCTGCTGTTTGGTATACGGTCAGCCGGGGTGGGGTGGCGCTGCCCCTAGCGTCAACGATATGACTGCTCTGATTCAGATGGATGAGATTACTCGCCTGTTGGCAGAGCATAAGGTCAAGAATCCGCGCACTGTCATCGAGAAGATCATCTCGCAGGATTGAGGTGAGCAGAATGACTGAGACAACCCGAAAAACACAGGAAGAAGAACTGAATCAGGCGGTCAACCTTTGGAAGAACGCGGTGAAGGCCGGCAAGGATACGGAACAGCAGAAAGAACAAGTCTGGATTTGTTTTTTCGACTGGTGCAAGGACTGGGATACAATACAGGATCCACTCTATACTGATATCACGGAAAAGAAGAGCATAAATTTGCTAAATTTGTTTTATAAGACATTGCAGGATTTTGATCCTGACCGCGGTATCCCGTATTCTCGTTATTTCGGAAGCATTTGGCACGAACGAAAAAAAGACAGCAAAAAAGCAATCGAGCGAAAAAACAATACCGCTTCGCTGGATGCACCGTTAGTGCCAAACGGAGATGACGAAGGTGACGATGATCTGCTGGAAACGACAATAGCAGATGAAAACCAAACAGATATTGACCACCGGATCGAATTAGAGGACAGATTAGCTGATTTAGCGTCACTGATACTCAATCTGCGTGAACGTATTGGTTCGCGTGCAGCAAATCCTACCGGTGAGCGTTGGTATCGTATGTTCTTTGCAGAAGATATTACGAAAGTGATTAAAACCGTGCCGCTGCATTTCACGCACGAAGATGATATTATGAATGCGCTCTATCAGAACTATCTGGACTATTACACAACCCAAAAATGCAGTTCCACAGCGCAGATTCGAAAAACACCGTTGGAGCCGCTGAGTAAATTCACAGAGAATGCGGCAGATACCGAGGAAATAACCTGGGAACGTTTTCCTGTATGCGTTTCACTGACATACTTGAGCCGTTGTGAAAATGCGGTATATGCTGCATCGGAATACAGCAATAAACGGAAAACGTACAAAGAAATCATGCAAAGGGAAAATATATGATCACCCACTACCAAATCACCCTATTGCCGGAGCACGAGACGCGTATTTTTCCGGAATGGGGCTACCACCTGTATTCTTCGCTGCTGTCGCTGACACCGCACAGCTTTGGCGAGCGCATGCACAGCGACGGCATCACGCCGCTCAGCAGCTGCATCACTGTGCAGGACAAGCAGGTGATCTGGCATGTAAATCTCCTCGGCGCGGACAGCGAAGCCGTGCTGGCCCCGATCATTGAGCAGCAGGACCGCTACTGGCTGCGTCGAGAAAACCAATCACTGCAGGTCAACACGATGCAGATTGAGCATATTGATTCGGCGGACACGCTGCTGCAGCTGCCCGAGCACCGCACAATGAAGCTGCGGTTTCTCACGCCGACCGCATTCAAAAGCGATGGCAGCTATGTCAATCTGCCGTCCGTGCCGCTCATTATGCGAAATCTGCTGAACAAGTGGAACGGCTGTTTTGCGGAGGTCTGTCCGATCGAGGACGAGGACGGCGAAGGCATTCAGGCGATCGCAAACGGACTTCGCATTGCCGAGTACCGGCTGTCGAGCCGTGATTATCTGCTCAAAGGACAGTCCATTCCCGGCTTCACCGGAGAACTGACGCTTAAATGCCGTCTGGATGGGTTTCATCTTACGATGGCGAACCTGCTGCTGCACTTTGCACCGTATGCGGGTGTCGGCATTAAAACCGCGCTCGGTATGGGCGGCGTAACATGTGAATAACAATAGCGGATAAAGTAAAAACCGATATGTCGAATTGGACATATCGGTTTTCTTTTTGTACCCATAGGGGTATGAAATGTTTCTTATGAAAAGGAGTGATTAATATGAGAAAGATAAAAGTTGCTGTCCCCATAGGGGTATGAAATATTTCGATATGACGGAATCAAGACGCAAGACGCTGAGTTGCTGTCCCCATAGGGGTATGAAATGTTTCGCGGAAACGGCAACCCGACGCTGACGCAGTTTCTCAAGTTGCTGTCCCCATAGGGGTATGAGATGTTTCGGCGGAGAGTGCGCCGATGTATGACCGCGAAGGTTACTGTCCCCGTAGGGGTATGAAATGTTTCCGCGAACGTGGAGGAGAGCCGCCAGAACGAGGAATACGTTGCTGTCCCCATAGGGGTATGAAATGTTTCTATGATCCTGAAACCGAAAAGATAATTGACTATCCTAGTTGCTGTCCCCATAGGGGTATGAAATGTTTCCCGTGATGATGTGACAGGCAAGGGATGGCACTATCCGGTTGCTGTCCCCGTAGGGGTATGAAATGTTTCCCTTCGTTTCTTGGATGCTGGACCTGCGTGACCCGTTGCTGTCCCCATAGGGGAACGAAATGTTTCGACCGCTATGACGGCCGTGGCTGCATCTTCGACGTTGCCTGTCCCCATGAGGGGTATGAAATGTTTTCCGACCGC
>NZ_QUMC01000046.1:0-14683 GCF_003481925.1 Butyricicoccus sp. OF10-2
AGGAAGGACAACCTGCGGTTTTCCTTCCTCTTTGAACTCCTACCTTTCCCTTGCTTCCTAATCTGGCGCAGATTGCCTATATGTGACCGCTTCGAAAATAGGAACGGCAGTCGGGTTACCGCAGCGTGTCTTTCTCCGCCTTTTCGCAGTTCACAGACAGCGTACTGCTACACATATGGGCAACTCTACGCAGGGCGCGGCATAGCAGTGCCGCGCAATTCGTGAGCGCGTTGTAATAGACAGCACCTACGAGGATAAATTATACCAGACATCTAAATTCGTAGGTGCCGTGCGGTATAACGTGTTAAAGAGTTGCGCGGCACTGTCATGCCGCGCCTGCTGGAAGTAGCCGACCTGTGTAGCAGTACGCTATCTGACACTGCGAACAGGTTGCTCAAGAGGACGAACTCCGAAGGTAGTTCGTCCGCAGCAGAGAAAAACTCCTCTGCCGTTCCCTTATTTCGAAGCGGTCACATGTCGGCAATCTGCGCCAGACTAAGAAATAAAGGGAAACGGGAGTTAAGAGGGTAGAAACCGTAGGTGTCTACCCTCTTGCCCCGCCGCGGGGCGCGGCGAATCCCCGCGCTCCGCAGAGCGCAACTCCTCGCTTGATTTCAAGCGAAAAACTCCCCGCCCGTCAGGGGCGAACACGCTGACGCAGTTCGTGCACCCCGCTCAGCCGGTGCTGAAAAAAAGCTGCCGCCCGGAAAGGGTGAACCGCCTGCGCGGTTCAGTTTCCCCACTCAGCCGGTGCTGAAAAAACGAAAAGGGCATACCTTTCGGTACGCCCTAATGTATAAATTATTCCACTTCCACGCCGTTGATCCGCGCGGATTCATCCCCGGTGAGCGGAATGACAAGCACTTCTGCCCTTCCACAACCTCGGTATGGACGTTTACGGCTCTCTCCTGCGGCATGCGCACGTCGATGACCGTGCCGGTCTCCCACGGAACATCGTCCTCGTCCGTGTCGGTGGCGTTTGCTGCCTGATGCGCCAGCTCCTGCTGCAGCACTGCCACCTTCTGCTCCAGGGCGGCGGTATGCGCCTTGACCGTGCCCTCCTCGACCAGACGGCTGTCCAGCACGTTATGCGCCTGCGGCGGCTGGTCACCGAACACCTGCTCGTACGACTTCTCGATCTGCGCGCGCACCTCATCCGGCACCTCGGCCTCGGTCGCCAGACCGGAAACCGCCTCGGCGGTCAGCTCGACCGGCGGCAGGCTCTCGTCCTCCTCCCGCTCGGCCACCATGGCGCTGATGGTCTTCTGCATCTGGAAGAACGCCGCGTCCGCCTGCTCCTCATCCTCACCGAGGCGTCGTGCACCACGTTCTTGAATGCCAGCTTGTCCTCGGCAGCCGTGCGCTGCGCGACACAGCCGAGCACGTTCTCGATGAACTCGGGGTGCGACGGACGACCGGTCTTGACGTAGTACATCACGGCGTTGACATCGCTGCCGCGGTTTGCAAATGCCGGGTACACAAAGCCGAGGTCGGGCAGACCGACCACCCAGTCGCGCTCCCGCGCACCGATGCGGTTTTCGTCCTCCTTATAGCCGAGCGCAGGCTTCGCCAGCTCGACCGGGCAGACCGCGCACACGCAGTACGCATACAGCTCGGTGGATTCGTCCTGGTCCTCGCCCGAGGTAGCCTTGCTCGGCACGTCGTACACATCGTGGTAAACCACGATCAGGTAGTTGCCCGGGTAGCTGTACTCCTCGATCACCTGCTCGTACAGACGGTCAAGCAGCTCCTCGTTCGCCAGCTTGCTGTCCTTGAGCGTCAGCAGGTATTTCTGGTGCTCGATGCCGCTGTCGCTGCGGTCAAACTCCAATTCCAGCAGGTTTGCGCCGAGCGTGCCGCTGAACGTCTTTTTGGCGATCTCGAGGTACTTGTAGTATTCATCCTCTTCCAGTTCGGAAAACTGCTCGGTAAACTTGGTCACGATCTGCTTGCCGCTGTTGACGTAGCAGCCGCACAGACGCCCGAACGTGCATTCGGTCTTTTTCAAACGGCGGCGCAGCTCCTGCACATCGCCCTTGGTGATATTCATAGGTTTCGCTCCTTAGCGTGTGGATTCGGTATATACAAGTATACGGCATTTTCCATGCAAAAGGCAAGCATTTTCACGCAAAAAGCGGCCGACCGGGTAAGGTCAGCCGCAAATTGACAGGTTTTGCGCCTGTGTGATATACTTGTCATAAGGAAACGCCTGTTTGCATGGACAAACGGTCAGCTCCTCTTTTCCTCCCTCGGTTTGAGGCGGAAAGGAGGTGGCGTAAATGCGGAAGAAAGCACTTCAGCTTTTGGTATGTGCAGTCATTGTATTGTACATTTTCTCCGTATATGCGCGATGACCGTCCGGCGGCAACCGTACGGTCATCTGTGAAAACTTTTGACTGAACTTGGGAGCTGACCGTCCAACGGACGGCGTTTCCCTTTAATTACATTATAGCACACTTTCAGGTGCTGTCAACCTGCGGAAATTGACATTTTTCGCACGTCCTGTTATACTTAACTCGTGGAAACGCTGTTGCACACGCAGTGAGCAATCACTGCAGGCGGTCAGATCTTCTTCTTCCCCACGGTCTGTGGGCGGAAGGAGGTGCTGCGCATGAGGAAGAAAGCCTTTGAGCTTTTTATCTGTGCGGTCATTGTACTGTACATGTTCCTTATAAATGCGCGATGACCGCTTGGGCTGGCCCCCAAACGGTCATCTAACAAATGACTACTTAGAAAGGGTCTAACCGCTGCGCACAGCGTTTCCCTTTTTGTATCTTTATTATACCACACTCCCGCGCCAAGTCAAGCGCGGGAGCATTTTTATGCCTGCTCTGCGCTCTCACTCTGCCGGCTCTCTCCCGAAGCGTTCCCCGGTTTCTCCGGCGGCTGCACCCTCACCTCAGGCAGGTTTCTCTTATCGCCGGACTGCCGGAACCGATCGTCAATATGCTCACGGAGCCGTTCGGCGTGGCCGCTGCTGCGCGAGGTCACGGTGATGCTGACGCGCTCGCCTTCCTTTGCTTCCTGCCGGACGGTATGCTCCACCGCCTTATCAATGCGTGCAAACCGCGGAATTTTGCCGTCCGGCGGCTGCTCCTTGCCGGAAACGCGGGCGCCGAGCACCTGATTGAACCGGTTTACCGTATACTCCACGCTGTCCGTGCCGCCCACGATGCTGACGCTGGCATATGGCTCATACGCGGCGTACACGCTGGTGGTCGCCATGCCGCACAGGACAGCCGCACACGCCGCCCAGGTCAGCGGCTTTTTCCACCGTCTGCGGTGCTTCGCCGGAATCCGAATCTCCTGTCCGACTGCTCTGTTCTTCGCGTCTACAAGGTGAACCGTGCCGTCCTCCGCGAGCGCGGCGGCCTTTCCCGCTCGAATATCCGTAATTATCGCACGCATTGCTCTGCCTCCTTGCGCATGGTCTGCAGATAGGTGCAGAGGATGGGGTAATCGCCGTCGATGAGCAGCGCCGCCGCTACAATGTAATCCCGGTGACGGGTTATCGTCCGCGCCGACACGCCGCACTGCTGCGCGAGCGCCTTGACCGGCAGGCTGTGCGCGCTCTGCATGGACGCGAACAGCACCGGCGAATGCAGCAGCGTGCCGACCGCCACGGCGCAACTGCGGCGCGTCTTGTCCGACTTGGGTGAGCTTGCCGCTAAATCATAAAACACGAACCCATACTTCTCAAACACCGTGTTTGCCGCCTCGATTTCCTCCTGTGCGCTGACCGGCTTTACTTCGCTCATCTGCTCCGCGACCGCCTGCTGCATGGCGCGTCCGCACTCTCGCGGTCCACCGTGCCGTCGAACGTCTGCGGGGCAAGCGGCGTTTCCGCGTCAAACCGGTGTTGACTGCGGTAATGGTCGGCAAGGCGTCTGCCAATCACAAGCGACGCATACGCGCCGAACGGCCCGCTTGCCGGGTCGTAGCCCTTGATGGCTTCGTAGAAGGCCAGCAGCGCGACCGAGTATTCATCGTCGCTGCGCGTAACCGCAAAGCCTGCGTGCCTGCTCGCGCACCGGAGAACGAACGCCTCGTGCGCCTCAATAAACCGCTCCAAAAACGGCTCGTCCGTGCGTGCGCGGACTGCCTGTGTGCTCGTCTGCATGCCGCCGCCTCCCTTCCTTTGATGATACTATCATAAATTTGTTCTGTGTTGAAACGGTGTACCGACTGTTACCGTTCTGCGTAGACTTCCGTATGTTTTGAAGGACACAGACAGCAAAAAGCACCGCAGAATACAAGCTGCGGTGCTCTTTCATTCGTTCAGGCTGTTGCTTTCTCGTTCTCTTCGCGCGTTAGCGCGCATTCAATAGGATTGCATTGCAATCCATAAAAACGGGGAGCATGTATCAGCGCAGCGCGGTCAAGAAACCGCGCAAGGATAGCGCAAATTTTTATACTTCCGGAGGGAGAAAGTTTCAACCAACGGGCGGAACTTTCGGACGACTTTGGAACGGCCCACGGTCCGTTCCTACTTGTCGGCGAAACTGTAGTTTCGCGACAGTCAGAGTGCAGCGAACCGCTGCAGCATCGCCGCGCACTCCGCGCGGGTTGCCGTAGCCTCGGGAGCGAGTGTCGAGGACGTTTTACCGGTCAGAATGCCGTTCTTGACGCACCACTGCACCGCCTTTTCCGCATACGCAGAAACCGAGCCTGCGTCCGTGTAGGCGGACAGGTCCGCCGCGCCGTCCGGCTCGCCGGCATAGCGGTACAGCATGGCGGCAAGCTGCTCACGGGTGATATTAGGGAAAGGTAGGAGTTCAAAGAGGAAGGGAAACCGCAGGTGTTCCTTCCTTTTTGCCCCCCGCGGCGGGTGCCGCACTCCTCCGCTGTGGTTCAGCGCCGCAAAACAAAAACACCGCAGACCCCCAGTCCGCGGTGTTTCACATTATTCCATTTCGTCAAGGACGGAAAACGCGGCAAGCTGCTCGGTATTGTCCTCGTTATACTCAATCTCGCGCGAGTACGCCTTGCAGATGCAGATCTGCGCCCAGTGCGTGAGTTCCCCGTTGGTGAGCCACTCGTACACATCGAGCAGCTGAATGACCGCCGTGCTCACGAGCGCCAGCTGCACCTTGTCCTGCACGGCGTCGTCTCCGAGCGCCTTCATAAAGTGCCGGTACAGGAAGTACGTCAGCAGGTTATCGTATTCATGGCGTTTGCCCTGATACGCCTGCAAAAACGCCTCTCTGCGGGCTAAAATCTCCGGCAGGCGCGCCTTTGCGCCGGTCAGCAGCGTGCGCCAGTCATCCTTGTTGATCTCAAAGCCGAGCAGCATCTCGAGCAGGCTCGTGAGCGTGCTCTCCCGCCAGAACGCCTGCGACCACGAAGCCGTGTCCTCGTCCGTCTCGTCTGCATCCTCGTCCTCCCCCTCGGGGAACGGGAACAGCAGGTCGTCGTACTGCTCCTGCTGCGCCTTTGCCGTGCGGTAGAGCCTGTCGGCCTTGTCATCGAACGGCGCGTCCTCACACGCCAGCCGGAACAGCGTATCGCGCATGGAAAACAGCACGTTCTCCAGTTCGGTTTCCGCCTCCGTGCCGGTTTCGGATACGCCGTCCGCCTCGGTCACGTCAAACGCCGGTGCGCCGGTCTGCGCGAGTATCAACTCGGCGGCAGCCTCACAGCACAAGCCGAGACCGTCCTCGCGGCCGTCCGAAAACCACTCGTAATACCGCGGGTGGTCGGTGCAGATCTGCGCCATTTTGTCCTCACCTAAGTGGAGCAGCACTTCGCACAGGTTGCAGTCGTTCAGCAGCGGACACCGCTCCTCGGCGTCCAGACGAAAATGCGCCGGCTCTCCGGTCTGCTCGTCCGCAGGCGCAATGCTCGCGCGCAAACGCTCACCAAAATCGCCGGGAACGGTCTCGTAGTACGCAAGGGAATCCTCGTCTACGTCGATCTCCCAGCCGATACAGCAGTTTTCCGTGCAGTCCGAGCCGATGCACCGGAATGCCTTGTAATACGCAGGACGGCGAATGTAGCCCATCCTAATCACCTCTCTTGTCTGTCTCATTATAGCAGACACGGGCGCGGTTGAAAAGGGTTATGACGGCACCGCCTTCTCCCTTGTGTACCGCTTGACCCGCTCGTACCATTCCCGATCGAACGCGGACAGCTGTTCGCTCGACGGCCCGATTGCGGCTGCGCCGGTGCAGGCTTTGCCCGTTTCTGCATATCCTCAGCGGTGAGAATGCCGTCACGCTCGCAGTTCTGCAGCAGCGTGCGGAAATACCCTGCCGGATTGCGCGGTGCATTCTCAGCCGTCTGTCGGGCGGTATCTAAGAACACCTCACGGTGCATACCCTTGTTCTGCAGCCTGCGCAGCTCCAGACAGAAATTATGGTCAAACTTACAATTCAGTTTTTCTTCCAGTTCGGTCGTCAGACCAGAATCAGCCGTAACTGCTTTCTCTTTTCTGGTCTGCTCTGCTCTACTGTCCTCTACTGTACTCTGCTCTTCTGTTCTCTGCTCTTCTCTGCTCTGTGTACTTTCTTGGCGAGAAATACCGATTTCCTGGCGAGAAATGCCCTTTTCTTGGCGAGAAATAAAGGAGCGCAGAATAAAAGCCTTGCCACTTGGGTTTTTCTCCCTCATTTCGTCCTCGGAGAGCAGCCAAATGTCAAAGTTGATCTGCTGGGCATTTCGTCCTAAGGTTGCGATGAAATACCCCATCTGTATTCTTTTGGATGTGAGAAAGCCGCGTTCATATAACGCAGCATGGAACAAGCCGCTTGCCACCAGCTGATCGACTACGGCGGCCAGTGTTTCGATCGTCACGTTTTCCAGTCCGGCGGTGTACTCGCGGAGCTGCCACAGCGTGTCCTCGCGGCCCTCGCCGCTGTAGGCGATGTAGTAGCCCTTGTCTCCGTAGGCAATGTCGAGCAGGCATTCGTACACATACGGCCCGAGCACGCCGAATTTCTGCCGTGCGGCTCTCAGCTTCGGGTCACGGTACAGGCCGATGTCGCGCGGCCACCAGTCCAATCCAACTTTTCTGTTTCTGCCCATGTGAGCACCTCCCTTTACCCTACCGCCGGAACGGATAAAAAATTGACCACAAATGGTCAACTCCGAAAAAATATTTTCCGGGAAATAAAAAATCCTCCGCGTATTCGGAGGACATGCTCTATCAATGTTGGGCCATTTTGGGGCCATTTTCGATTTTTACCCTGCGTATGTCAGAAATTTACTTGCAACTATTTTTCTGTGTACAAATGCAAAAAGGACTGAAACCTTTCGATTTCAGTCCTCTATGGCGGAGAGTTAGGGATTTGAACCCTAGAGACGCTCATCACGCCTACACGATTTCCAATCGTGCGCCTTCGACCACTCAGCCAACTCTCCATCTTGTTAAGTTGTTGTCGTTTTTGATGACTCATCGCTGACGACTTGTTTAGTATATAACAGAATCCCCGTTTCGTCAACCCCTTTTTTTAATTTTTTTGAAAAAGTTTTTTCAGGTCGAATTGGGGCGATTGCAGGTGTAGGATTTGGCGTTGCGCAGACCATACAACGGCATACATTCCACCAAAGGATTCGACCTGTAAATCATAACGATTATGGGATACCGTAGAGTAAATCCTTTCAACCGCCAAACGCAAAAAGAAAACCGCCTGCTCTCACAGACGGTTCTCCCCTGTTTACTTCTGAAACTGCTCGCGCACTTCCATATACTTGATGATCTCCTCAACCGTGCCGTCAAAGCCGAGCACGCCGCTGTTGAGCGACAGATCATAATTCCGCGCATCATACCAATCGTGGCCGGTGTGGTGCTTGTAGTAGCGGGCGCGGTACTCGTCGATCTCGGCGATCTTCTTTGCCACCTCGTTCTCGGGCAGCGAGTCCACCTTCATGGCCTGCTCGAGACAGAAATCCTTGTCCGCATGGACGAACACGCGCACAACATCCGGTCGGCCTGCCAGAATATAGTCGGCACAGCGGCCGATCATAACGCACGGACCCTGATCCGCCAGCCGGCGGATGATCTTCACCTGATAGGCGAACAGCGCCTCATCCTTGAGGTAGGACTTGGACGAGTCGTTCGGCACGGGCGTGTTGCCGTGATAATGCGCGCGCAGGCGCGTCAGGAAATCGCCCTTGAGGCGCTCGTCCGAGAACAGCATGGCGTTGACACCGCTGTCCTCACTCGCCATGGTAATGATCTCGCGGTTGTAGAACGGAATGCCCAGCTTGTCCGCCAGCATCTTGCCGACCGTCTTGCCGCCCGAACCGTACTGGCGCGCGATTGTGATAACGTAAGGTTTCATAATTTACCCCCTACATAAATTGATAATTGAGAATGGAGAATTGAGAATTGAGAATTGTGGTATCGCGCATAGCGCGATTATTTAATATCGGCGCTGTGCGCCGCACATTCATTTTCCATTTTCCATTCTCCATTTTCCATTTCCGAAATTTATTCTCCCAGATAAGCCTTCTTAATAGAGTCATCATTCAGCAGATCAGCTGCCTTGCCGGTCTTGACGATCTTGCCGGTCTCAAGGACGTAGCCTCTGTCCGCGATGGACAGCGCCTTCTTTGCGTTCTGCTCTACCAGCAGGACAGTGGTGCCTGCCTTGGACACTTCCTCGATGATCTTGAAGATTTCGCCGACGAACAGCGGCGACAGACCCATAGACGGCTCATCGAGCAGCAGGATGCGCGGCTTGCTCATCAGCGCACGGCCCATTGCGAGCATCTGCTGCTCGCCGCCGGACAGCGTACCGGCTGCCTGATTTTTACGCTCCTCCAGACGCGGAAAACGCTCGTAGACCATTTTCAGCGACTCCGGGATTTCATTCTTCGGGCGGGTATACGCGCCCATACGCAGGTTCTCCGCGACCGTCAGACCCGCGAACACGCGGCGGCCCTCCGGAACGTGGCTCATGCCGAGCTTTACAATGGCATGACCCGGCTTGTGCGTAATATCCTTACCCTCAAACGTCACCGTGCCGCCCTTCGACGGCAGCAGACCCGTGACGGTGTGCAGCGTGGTGGTCTTGCCCGCGCCGTTCGCACCGATGAGCGCTACGACCTCGCCCTCGTTTACCTCGAAGGAAACATCACGCAGTGCATGAATCAGGCCGTAATACACGTTGATGTCCTTTACTTCCAACATTGCCATACTTGTTTCCTCCTTTCTTATTCGCCCAGATATGCCTTAACGACTTCCGGATTGCTCAGCACTTCCTTGGGCGTGCCCTCAGCGAGCAGACGGCCGAAGTTGAGCACATACAGGTACTCGCAGATGCCAGAGACCAGCTTCATGTCATGCTCGATGAGCAGAACGGTTACGCCGAACCTCTTGCGGACGATTTCGATCGTCTCCATCAGCTCCTCGGTCTCGTTCGGGTTCATGCCCGCGGCAGGCTCATCGAGCAGCAGCAGCTTGGGGTTGGTAGCCAGTGCGCGCGCGATCTCGAGCTTGCGCTGCTTGCCGTACGGCAGGTTGGCTGCCTTGTAGTCGGCTACGCCGTCCAGATCGAACACGCGCAGCAGCTCGAGCGCCTTTTCATCCATCTGCTTCTCCTTTTTGCGGTAGGAGCCGAGGTGGAACATGCTCTCTGCGAACGAGTAGGTGATCTGATTGTGCAGACCGGTCTTTACGTTATCCAGCACGCTCAGCTGCGAGAACAGGCGGATGTTCTGGAACGTGCGGGCAACGCCCAGTTTACAAATTTCATGCGGCTTTTTGCCGATGAGGTTCTGACCGTCCAGACGGATGCCGCCGTCGGTCGGGCGGTACACGCCGGTCAGCATATTGAATGCGGTGGTCTTGCCTGCGCCGTTCGGGCCGATGAGGCCGACCAGACCGCCCTTTTCGATTTTCATGCTCAGCTCGTCAACGGCACGCAGACCGCCGAACGAAATGCCGAGCGAAGTAACTTCCAGCATTGCCATGGCTTACGCACCCTCCTTTTTGCCGCCGGCCTTTTCGGCCTTTTCCATCTGACGCATTGCGCGCTTCTCCAGCAGGCGAACCTTGAAGGAGGAGTTGTTGAACAGCATCATTGCAATCAGCAGGATTGCGTAGATGAGCATACGGTAGTTGCTCAGGCCGCGCAGCAGCTCAGGCAGCAGCGTCAGCAGCGTTGCGGCAATAATGGAACCCCAGATGTTGCCCAGACCGCCGAGAACGACGAATACGAGCACCAGAATGGAGGTGTTGAAGTCAAACTTGGCAGCGGTTACGGTGGAGAAGTTCATCGCGTACAGCGTGCCCGCCATGCCTGCGAACGCCGCGGAGACCACGAACGCGAGCAGCTTGTAGTGCGAGGTGGAGATGCCGATGGAGTCAGCGGCGATCTTGTTGTCGCGGACCGCCATGACAGCACGTCCCGTGCGGCTGTTTACAAAGTTCAGCACGAAGAACAGCGTAACGAGGATGAGCACAACGCCCGAGGTGAAGGTGGAGATCTTGGTGACGCCGGATACGCCGATCGGGCCGTTGATGATCATCTTGCCGCCGTCGCCCAGCTCGAAATTCTGGTTGACCAGACTGAAATGCAGACCGGCATCATCCAGACCGAGATACATAACGTTTACAATGTTTTTGATGATCTCACCGAAGGCGAGGGTTACGATGGCGAGGTAGTCGCCCTTGAGGCGCAGTACCGGCACGCCGACGATGACACCCGCAATCGCCGCAAACAGTCCGGCAACGACCATGGCGACCGCCAGACGCAGCGGTGCAAGCGGAATCGCATCCGCCAGACAGGTGGTGGTGACAATGCCCGCAAACGCGCCGACCGACATAAAGCCCGCATGGCCGAGCGACAGCTCACCGAGGATGCCGACGGTCAGGTTGAGCGAGATCGCCATGACAACATACGCGCAGATGGGCACGAGCAGACCCTTGATCTGGCTGGAGATGCCGCCGCCTGCGATGGCAGCCTGCACGATGATGTACGCAATGATGACAATGCCGAAGCACAGCAGCGTGTCACGTCCGCGCTTAGACGCAGCATAGGATTTTAACTTGTTCATATGACTGCCCCCTTAACCTTTTCGCTCACATGCTTGCCGAGCAGGCCGTCCGGCTTGACCAGCAGCACCACGATGAGCACTGCGAACACGATCGCGTCCGACAGCTGCGTGGAAATGTACGCCTTGGCAAAAATCTCGATGATGCCGAGCAGAATGCCGCCGATGAACGCGCCCGGAATCGAGCCGATGCCGCCGAATACGGCAGCGGTGAATGCCTTGATGCCCGGCAGAGAGCCGGTGGTCGGCATCAGGGTCGGGTACGCGGAGCACAGCAGCACGCCCGCGATAGCGGCAAGACCCGAGCCGATCGCAAAGGTGATGGAAATGGTCGTGTTGACATTGATGCCCATCAGCTGGGCCGCGCCCTTGTCCTCAGAAACCGCACGCATCGCCGTGCCGACCTTGCTCTTGCCGGTGAACAGCATCAGAGCGACCATGATGACAACGCACGCCGCGATGGCAACGAGCGTCACCTTGGAGATCTGCATCTGACCGCCGAACAGGCTGAGCGCCTCGCCGGTAACGACCGAGGTAAAGGTCTTCGGGTTGGAGGACCAGATCAGCAGCGCCGCATTCTGCAGAAAGTACGAAACGCCGATGGCCGTGATCAGCACCGCCAGCGACGGCGCCATACGCAGCGGCTTGTAGGCAAGTCTCTCAATAACAACACCGAGCGCGGTGCAGACAATAACAGCCAGCACAACGCCCATCCACGCCGGCCAGCCGAGATAGGTGGTAGCGCAGAAGCACATGTAGCCGCCTACCATGATAACATCGCCGTGCGCGAAGTTCAGCATTTTTGCAATGCCGTAAACCATCGTGTAGCCGAGTGCGATGATGGCGTAGATGCTGCCCAGACTGATGCCGCTGATCAAATGATTCAAAAAGCTCATGGTTTGGAACACCTCAAATCTTTGTTTCTCTTGTTTATGAAATGGGGCAGTGGTTCGGCAATGGTCAAGCCACCGCCCCACCCCATAACTTTCGGTGGATGATACCTCTTTATAATAGGCGTAAAGGAGGACTGCTGCCAGACCTCCTTTACTCGCCTTGCGTTCAAATATGGTCCCGGACGAGCTTTGCCCGTTCGGGACACCGCTGCCCGCGCCGTGGCGGCGCGACCGCCTTTGCCGTGCAAAGGCGAAGGGGATATCCAAAAAAGTTTCTACGGAACTTTTTTGGTATCTAAGGGGGACAGAGTCCCCTTAGAGGGTCTTACATACCAACGTAAGCGCCGTTCTCGATAACCATGCCCTTCGGGGACTTGGATACGGCACCGGTCTCATCCCAGGTCATGCCCTCACCGGTCAGGCCGTCAAAGGTCATGGAGGTGAACTGCTCGATCATCTTGTCGCACAGGTCCTCAGCGGACATATCCGGCGTTGCGCCTGCATTCTCGAGTGCCTGCTTGTAAGCGTAAACACAGTCGTAAGCGTCGGCTGCGAACTGGTTCGGGGTCTCGCCGAACTGCTCCTTGTACTTCTTAACGAAGGAAGCGGTCTTTTCGTCGGTTGCGTCTGCGTTGAACGGGGTCAGCAGCATTACGCCCTCGGCCAGCTTGGGATCAAAGCCTTCCATGGTCAGAATGCCGTCCATGCCGTCTACACCGAAGAACTTCGGCTTGTAGCCCATGCTGTTTGCCTGGGTCAGGATCAGGGATGCCGGCTGATAGTACATCGGCAGGAATACCAGGTCAGCGCCCTTGCTCTTTGCATCGTTCAGCTGAACGGAGAAGTCGTTCGCGGAAGCATCGGTGAAGGTCTTGTCGGAAACGACCTGCAGACCCTTGGTCTTTGCCTCTTCTACGAACTTGTCGTGAATACCGGTGGAGTAAACGTCATCGTTCTTCCAGATGATCGCAATCTTGGTGCCGAGCTTCTGCTCTGCGATGTACTGCGCGGATGCGGTGCCCTGGTTCGGGTCCATAAAGCACATCTGGAATACGTTGTCCTTGCCCTCGGTTACTGCAACGGAGGATGCGGACGGGGTCAGTGCGAAAATGCGGTCGCTGTAGTTCTCAGCGGCGGTAGCCTCGCACGGCTTGGAGGTTACGGAGCCGAGGGACAGCTGCATGCCCCAGTCCTTCAGGGTGTTGTAGGCGTTGACAGCCTTCTCGGCGTCGTGCTCATCGTCCTGATAGTTCAGCTCAAACTGAATATCGCCGCCCTCAGCGTTGATCTCGTCAACAGCGATCTGCGCGCCGTTCTTTGCAGCATTGCCGTAAATAGCAGCCGCGCCGGTCAGCGGGCCGGTGCCGCCAATCTGGAAGGCAGTGCCGGAAGCGGTGCTGTCGGAGCCGCTGTTCTGCGAATCGGAGCTGCTCGAAGCGGAACCGCCACAGCCGGTCAGCGCCGTAGCCAGCATAGCGCCGGCGAGGAGCATACTGAGTGTTTTCTTCATGGTGAAATCTTCTCCTTTGTTTCCCCCGAATCGGCATACCCTATCGGGTGTCTTGGATTATGCTTCACATTATACTACCATTTCCGCATTTCGGCTCACTTTTTTTGCGCTGAGAATACAATTTCAGATAATCTACTGATTATCTTTTGAGTAACTTTACGTTTTTTGTATCTTCTCACAAGAACACTTGTCCGCCCTGCAAGGATTCCTGCAAATTACTTCCATTCCGCCGTCATTTTTGCAGGGAGAGCCTGAAAAATTTTCTCACGCTGAGAACATCATAGACTATCTTCGCTATTCATAAGATATTCGTAGGGCGGGGTGCCCTCGCCCTGCGGTGTTCATTCAATCTGTGCAACATTTCAAGGAGGTACCCCATGACCGAAAAACGCCACGGAAAAGGACTGTTATTCATCGTAACGCTGGTTCTCGCTGCCGGTGTGATAAAGTACGCCGATATCCCCTTCGCGCAGACCGTGCGCGAAAAGGCGGCTTCTGCCCTGTCCGGCGCGGCAAACGCGGACCATGTTCTTGCGGTATTCGGCGGCTCTGCCATGCCCGCAGATACCGTTCCCGCGGAATCCTCCGGCGGTGCGGACGATATTTTAGACCGCGACCAGACCCTGTTTCCCGACACGGTTGACCAGACCGTCTATCCGCTGGAGTTCGAGCACACCACGCCGACTTCCGGCACGCTGACGTCCTCTTTCGGCAGCAGGCTCAGTCCCATCACCGGTCAGCCGGGCTTCCACTACGGGCTTGACCTTGCCGCAGACGAGGGCACGCCCATCACCGCCTTCGCGGACGGCACGGTGCGCGAGACCGGTGAATCCGGCTACGGCCTGTACATCATTGTCGACCACGCGGACGGTTTTGCAACCCTATACGCGCACTGCAGCAGCATTTCCGCCAAAGTCGGTGATACCGTCACCTGCGGACAGGAAATTGCCAAGGTCGGCCAGACCGGCAACGCCACCGGTCCGCACCTGCACCTCGAGCTGTGGCACAACGGCGCGGCGCTCGATCCTGCCGACTATCTTGCGCTGTGAGCCGGATTCAGGTCCGTGACGGCTTTCTTGTGCTCATGGCTGCGCTCTGGTGCGCGGATGAGAGCGGCGTGCTCCCCATTTTCCTGCTGGCGGCGGCTGTACACGAGTGCGGACACCTTTTCGTCATTCGGCTATCCGGCGGCACGGTGCACGCCCTGTGCCTGACCGCCTGCGGCGCTGTCCTGCGGTGCAGCCTGCCGCGTCACCGTTTTCGCGCGCCGCCATCTGCCTCG
>NZ_QUMC01000047.1:0-14238 GCF_003481925.1 Butyricicoccus sp. OF10-2
GTTAACAAGTCTGATTCCGCTCCGATCTTCGACGTAGCTGACTACGGCATCTGCGGCGACCTGTTCAAGGTTGTTCCGATGATGATCGACGCAATCAAGGCTGCTAAGGAGTCTAAGTAATCATCTGATTGCTTTTTGAAGCGCCGTACTGCCTGCGACCTCCCGGTTTGCGGCGGGTTTTGGAGCCCCGCTTGCAATATCCGCCATGCCCGCGGAAAGCGCAGCACGCTGCTTCTGATTGTATAAGAAAAGCCGCAGAGCATTGCTCTGCGGCTTTTTTCGGCACAAAATAAAGAGAAAGAGCCTGTCTGCGCTGCAGACAGGCTCTTTTCAATCCAGATAATCGCCTACCAGACTCCGGTTGTACTGCTTGATGATACGAATGACTACCGAACCATCCTCCTGCTCCGCCTCGTCTACGATCTTATAGCGCGTGCGGTTCCGCTCCAGTGCCTGCTTGTAGTGCTCGACTTCCTCGCGCACCAGGCGCACCGCAATACTGTGCTCCAAATCCTCCTTCAGCTGGAAATGCAGGGTCTGACAAATGCACGCCGCCTTAATCCGCTTCATGTCCATTCCTCCTGTTTTGTTTGTGCAGAACGGAAAAAGGACGCACAATGTGCGCCCCTACGGTCATTTGTAAGTGCAGGTTGATCAAATCAATGAAATTCGCCAACACGCGGAGTGATGAGTTCATCCCTCCCCTCCGGTAAAGCATTAGCGGCATATAAACTTCGCAGGTGCTATGCGAAATAACGCGCAAACGAGTTGCGCGACACTGTTATCCCCCAGGGGACCTTCTCTTGCCCTTCGGGCAATTCACCTTGTGTCGCGTCTGCGTAGAGTTGCCGGTATGTGTAGCAGAACGGCATCCGAGAACTGCGTATAGGTCGAGTAATGGACGCGTAATGCGCGTTCCTACGCAAGAGTAACCCGACTGCCGTTCCCCTATTCCGAAGCGGTCGCCGCTCTCTGATTGCCGCCGTGCTGTCCGAATAAGGGAAAGATAGGAGTTCAAAGAGGAAGGGAAACCGCAGGTGTCCCTTCCTTTTTGCCCCGCGGTGGGCACCGCAACGTCCCCGCCGTCCGCAGACGGCGCACTCCCCGCTGAGGTGCAGCGAGAAATTTTCCGCCCGTCAGGACGAACCGCCTGCGCGGTTCGGGCATCCCGCCCAGCCGGTGCAGAAAACAGGTATGCGCCCCCGTTTTTCCCATTCGGAAAAAGTACCCCAAAACGAATAAAAACGCGACATCAGGCCGCGCTGCTGCACCGCCCCGTCGCGTTTCTTAGCAATAAATAAAAACGGCAGCGAGCGAGAAGAACTCTCAAGCCCTCCACCGATGATGGTAGTAATTATAGCACTCTGCCTCTCGCCGGACAAGATTCAAATGTGCCAAAATCGCATTTACAATTCATTCATAATTGTACAATCCGACAATTCACGCAGCAGTATTCCGCAGAAACTGACAACTTGTACAAAAACATGCCTGTTTTTTCGTCAAACGCGCGTCTGCTTTCGAGATTTTATGCTGAAATCCGCGAAAATCGCTTTACAAACAGTCATTTTCATGGTAATATAAATATACTTTCGCCCCGCGCTTAGCTGACGGACAAAGGGAGCGTTCTTATCGCCTCCATTCACCAAGCCGCGGCCCGGCCTGTGGGTGAGTAAAATTTTATTTATGAAAGGTGAACTACCGACATGATCCGTAAGGAAGACAAGACTGCCGTTATCGAGGCAAACCGTACCCACGCTACCGACACCGGTTCCCCGGAGGTTCAGGTTGCAATCCTGACCGCCCGCATCAAGGAGCTGACCGAGCACCTGAAGGTACACAAGAAGGATAACCACTCTCGCCGCGGTCTGCTGAAGATGGTTGGTCAGCGTCGTTCTATGCTGGCTTACCTGCAGAAGAAGGACATCAACCGTTACCGTGCCCTGATCGCTAAGCTGGGTATCCGTAAGTAAGAAAATGCGAAAATAGGGGAGCAGTCTGCTCCCCTGTTTCTGTATTTTAAGCTGGGCGGCATTATCGCTTTTTAGCAGTTGAAAGAGAGACCAAATCATGCAGAGCATGATCCGGAATTGAAAATTGAGAATTGAAAATGGAAAATAGCGCTCTCCTTGCGCGAGTTCCGTCCGCGCTGCGCTAGTTGCGCTACGCGCTTATTCAATTATCGCGCAGTGCGCAATACAGCAATTCTGCATTCTCCATTTTCCATTCCGCTTGGTTTTTGTTTCAAGTGCTAAAAAAGCTGCTGCCGCCCTCCCCAAACGATTAAAGGAGGAAACAAAATGGCAAACATCAACCACTTTGACTTCAAAAACTACCGCGTTTTTGAGACCGAGATCGCCGGCCGCAAGCTGACCGTCGAGACCGGCAAGATGGCACAGCTCGCTAACGGCTCCTGCCTGGTTCGCTACGGCGAGACCGCTGTTCTCGTTACTGCTACCGCATCCGCTAAGCCGCGTGACGGCATCGACTTTTTCCCGCTCTCCGTTGACTTTGAGGAGCGTATGTACGCAGTAGGCCGCATTCCCGGCTCGTTCATGCGCCGTGAGGGCCGTCCGTCCGAGAAGGCGATCCTGTCCTCTCGTCAGATCGACCGTCCGATGCGTCCGCTGTTCCCGAGGACCTGCGCAACGACGTCTCCATCGTCTGCACCGTTCTGGAGAACGACTACGACAACTCTCCGGAGGTAGTTGCTCTGCTGGGCGCTTCCATCGCAGTTTCTATCTCTGATATTCCGTTCGACTACGTTGTAGCCGGTTGCCAGGTTGGCATCGTTGACGGCAAGACCGTTATCAACCCGACCTCCGAGCAGCGCAAGGTATCCGAGATGGACGTTACCCTGTGTGCTACCAAGGACAAGATCGTTATGATCGAGGCCGGTGCACAGGAAGTTCCGGAGGACGATATGTTCAACGCACTCATGGAAGCACATGAGGAGCTGAAGAAGGTTTGCGCATTCATCCAGTCCATCAAGGACGAGATCGGCAAGCCGAAGTTCGAGTATGAGCATCATGACATCGACCACGACCTGTTCGACAAGCTCGAGGCAGCCTGCAACGACAAGTTCGAGGTTGCTATGGATACCGACGACAAGACCGTTCGTGACGCCGGCGTGCGCGCTATCGTTGACGAGTTTGAAGCAACTCTGGACGAAGAGTACAAGGAAGAGCACGGCGCTAACCTTGGCGAGTGCGTAGACAAGCTGCAGAAGAAGATCGTTCGCCGCTGGCTGGCAAACGGCAAGCGCGTAGATGGCCGCGGCATGGAAGAGGTTCGTCCGCTGGCTGCCGAGGTTCACGTTCTGCCGCGCGTACACGGTTCCGGCATGTTCACCCGCGGTCAGACTCAGGTTCTGACCCTCTGCACCCTGGGCACTCTGGGCGATGCGCAGGAGCTGGACACCATCTTCGAAGAGAAGGAAAAGCGCTATATCCACCACTACAACTTCCCGTCCTTCTCTGTTGGCGAAACCCGTCCGTCCCGCGGTCCCGGCCGTCGTGAGATCGGTCACGGCGCACTGGCTGAGCGTGCTCTGCTGCCGGTTATCCCGCCGGTAAGCGAGTTCCCGTACGCTCTGCGTCTGGTTTCCGAGGTTATTTCCTCCAACGGCTCCACCTCTCAGGGCTCTGTCTGCGGTTCCACGCTGGCTCTGATGGACGCCGGTGTTCCGATCAAGGCACCGGTTGCCGGTATTTCCTGCGGTCTGATCACCGACGGCGGTCAGGAGACCACCTTCACCGATATCCAGGGCGTTGAGGACTTCTACGGCGATATGGACTTTAAGGTAGCAGGTACCAAGAAGGGTATCACCGCTATTCAGGTTGATATCAAGGTTGACGGTCTGACCCCGAACATCATCAAGCAGGCGTTTGAGAAGTGCCGCGTAGCCCGCTACGGCATTCTGGACGAGATCATGCTCAAGGCTATCCCGCAGCCGCGTGAGGACGTTTCCGACTGGGCACCGAAGATGACCACCATGCACATCAATCCGGACAAGATCCGCGAGGTTATCGGCAAGGGCGGTTCTGTAATCCAGAACATCGTTGCTGAGTCCGGTGCAAAGGTTGACATCGAGGATGACGGTACCGTTACCATCGCTGCCGTTAAGGCTACCGATGCAGACAAGGCGAAGAAGATGATCGAAGCGATCGTCAAGGAGCCGGAGCCGGGCGAGATCTACTACGGCAAGGTCGTTCGTCTGATGAACTTCGGCGCATTCGTAAACCTGCTGCCGGGCAAGGACGGCATGGTTCACATCTCCAAGATGGCTGACCACCGCATCGAGAAGGTCGAGGACGCTGTCAAGGAAGGCGACATGGTTTGGGTCAAGGTCATGGAGATCGACGACAAGGGCCGTGTAAACCTGTCCATGAAGGACGTTAAGCCGGAAGAGAAGATTCTGTAATTGAATTTCGGCTGAAATAAGGGAAAAAGGCTTCGGAGCGTGGCTCCGAAGCCTTTTTATTCATCCGGGATATACTCGATAATGTCCGAAACACTGCAGTTTAGGATAAAGCACAATGTATCCAGCGTTTTCAGTGTGATTGTTTTACCGTGCTTCATGCGGTGCAGAATATTGGCGGAAAAGCCCTGTTTGTAAATTAAATGGTATTCTGTAACGCCTTTTTCTAAAAGCGTCCGGTAAAACGGAGCGTAACTGATCATGTACGATCACCTCACGCACAACATAACACGACCTAATATATTGACTATGCCCAATATATTGAGTATAATGTGTGTGAGGTGAGCTTATGGCTGAATTTTGTCTGGATTGTCTCAACCGTCTGGAGGGCACCTGCTATACCAAATGGGATGTTGCATTCTCTTGGAGCAAAGATATCTGCGAAGGCTGCAGTCAGCTTCGCCGAACCGTGATTTGCCTGCGTAAGCGGACAATTCAACGGCAATATCTCGGTTTATATGATGATAATCACCGCAAATCACGCAAATAAACCCATATTGACTTCCCCCTTAAAACCGCTATAATGAAGATAGCAAAAGAGCGCAGCCGATGGCGGCTACGCTCTCACCAGTTTACGAAGAAAACCAAGAGTTTCCTCGGTTTTCTGCTTTTATTGTGGCACATATTCTGTTACTCTCTGCAATTCTTCCCTCTTCAAATGAAGAGGGATTTATGCTATAATGAGGGGTACACCAAAATCCACCGGAAAGAAGGACAAGCCCATGACCTCTGTGCTGCTGCCCGAGGGCGAACTGCGCGTAGCACGCTGCGACATGCTCGACAAGCTGATCGCGGTCGGCGACGGCGATGCGGCGCTGCTGTATCTTTATATCCTGCGGCACGGCGGCACGGACGGCTCCGCTGCAGCGCGCGCCCTGCGTCTGAGCGCCGACCGCTACGAACGTGCGGCATTCACGCTCAACAACCTGATCGCGCCGACGGAAAAAACCAAAGCAGCAACCGACAAATCCGCCGAAGCGCCGCGCTACACCGGCGATGAGCTGCGCCGTGCCCGTCTGGACGACCAGACCTTCTCCGGCCTTTGCGATGCAGCAGAGGGCATTACAGGCCGTGCGCTGACTGAGGGTCAGCTGCGCTGTCTGCTGACCATTTACGACTATCTCGGTCTGGACGCAGGTGCAACGATTGAGTTGCTCAGCTATCTGAAAAGCGAAAAGGGAACGGTCCGCACGACCGATCTGCGCCGCGAAGCCAACCAGTGGGCCGATATGGGCATTGTCACCGCGCAGGCGGCCCAGCAGTACCTGACACGCCGTGCGGACGAAAAACCGCTCAGCGAGGCGATCTACCGTGCACTCGGTGCGGATACCGAGCAGCCCGCGCCCAAGGAGCAGCGCGTCTGCCGCTTTGCACTGGCGCACGGCTTCCCTGCCGACGCAGTGGAGCTGGCGGTGCACCGCACCGGTCAAAAGCAGGGACACAAAAGTCTGGATTACACGCTCGGCATTCTGCGCCGATGGGACAATGCGGGCGTACATACGGTCAGCGAAATCACCGCTCTCGAGCCGGAAACCCGCACGTCTGCCGTGTCTGCCGTGCCTGCCGCCGTCGGTCAGACACCCGCACAGCCGACCGACAGCGCCACGCTCGCCGCTTGGGAGCAGGACTGGGCTGCACGCGTGCGCAGTCATCGCCGCAACACGGAGGAATAACCTATGGCATACGATAAAAAACTGCTCGCCGCCGCACGGCGCGAGCTGGAACGCGAGCGCACGGCTCACACCGAGGAGCTGGAAGCGCGCCGGCGTGAGATTTACACACGCGAGCCGCGTATCCGCGCAATCGACCGCGAGCTGAGCACCACGGCAGCGTCTGTTCTGCGGGCCGCAATGGAGTCCGGCGGAGACCCGACGGCTGCAATCGAGAAGCTGCGCGACCGCAATCTTGGTCTGCAGGAGGAACGCGGCGACCTGCTCCGGCAGCTTGGACTTCCCGCCGATTATCTGACCGACAAGCCGCTGTGCCCAAAATGCGGCGACACCGGCTACGCCGGCAGTGCGACCTGCGAGTGCGTCAAGGCGCGCTACGCCAAGCTGCTCAAGGAGCAGCTTTCCTCAGTGCTGCCGATTGCCGATCAGAACTTTTCCAAGTTCGACATGAGCTTTTACTCCACCCGCCCAGATGGCCGCAGCGGTATTTCGCCGCGCGAAAATATGGAATATAATCTGGGCGAATGCAAGGCTTATGCCGCAAAATTCGGCAAGGATTCCCCCAATCTGCTGCTGTTTGGCTCGACCGGTCTGGGCAAGACCTTTCTCTCTACCTGCATTGCCGAGGCGGTCTCCGCACGCGGATTTTCCGTGGCCTACGACACCGCCATCAACATTGTTGCCGCGTATGAGACCATCAAGTTCGGCTCCGGTGACGGCGAAGCGCCGCAGAACGCGCTGCACGCTATGAGCGCGCCGACCTGCTCATTATCGACGATATGGGCACCGAAATGGGCACCGCCTTCACGGTTTCCGCGCTGTACAACCTGATCAACAACCGCCTGATGGCTAAGCGCCCCATGATCATCAACACCAACTTGCTGCCGGAAACGCTCAGCGAGAAATACTCGCCTGCCGTGGCCTCCCGCCTGCTCGGCGAGTTTCTGCCGCTGCGGTTCTTCGGCGATGATATCCGGCTGCTGAAAATGCGCAGAACATAAACAAATCCCTCTCTTTTTTGCGAGAAAGAGAGGGATTTTTAGGCAACACCGCATAATTGAACAAGAGCGATTTGCGAGGAATTTTGCGGTGTTGCCTCAGATTTCAGATTGTTTGCCGAGCAGCTTATCGCGCCAGCGACCAAACCGATGCGTAATCATGCGCAGCTCGATACCGACAAGCAGCGCCGCGATAACCGTACCGATGCCGACGCTGCCCAGTCCGTGCAGGAAGATCAGGCAGGTGATGAGCGAAATGATGACCATGGACACATCAAACGCGATCTTGACGGTCGGGAACGGCTTGCCTGTCAGCGTGGAGATGGCCAGCATCGCGCCTTCACCGGCCAGCGGCATAATGTCCGCCGGAACGTAGAAAAAGATGCCGATTGCAACGAAAACAGTGGCAATCCAGCACATCAGCAAACGGATAATCAGGTTGTCCGTCGATGGAAATATCGCCGCGAGCGTGTTGCAGGTGGTTGTGAATGCGCCGAACACCATGCCGACCGGAATCTGCAGCAGATTTTTGCATTCAAAGCGGCGGCGCATCAGCAGCATTTGCAGGATGACCAGAATAACGTGGAAAATGACGGTCGCAACGCCCATCTCAATGCCCCATACACAGGTCATGGTGTATGGGATGGAGCTGACCGGCGACACGCCGAGATTGGACTTGACCGACAGTGCAATGCCGATAGTCATGACGAAGAAGCCGCCGAAGTAATACAGCAGCCGAATACCGAGTTTAGAGCCTTTCATGCCTATTTTATCCCCTTTTAGTTGTTTAGATTGCGATAAATACGCTCGAGCAGGGTCTGTACCTGCTGCATCTCCTGCGGTGAGAAGCCGCGCAGCGCCTCCTCTTCTGCGGCTGCAAAGATAGCATTCAAGCGGCGGCACTGCTCCCGGCCGAGGTCGGTCAGGCGGACATACACCGTACGGCGGTTTTCGTCGCGTGTGCTGCGTTCGAGCAGTCCGGCGCGTTCCATTCCCCCGAGGATAGTAGAAAGCGAGGACGGCTCGATATGGCAGCCTTGGGCGATATCCTTTTGCATGGCGCCGTCGTGATCCTGCAGAAAGTCCAACACTTTAGGCTGGCCGGTGGTCAGACCGAGCGGTTTGATGCGTGACATGACAAGTTTCTGCAGCATGGCATGGTCAGCCATGAGCAGGTAATGGGTGGAAAATTCCATTGCGTTCTCCTTTGTTCTAATTCAAACAGTTCGCTTTCTAATTATATATCTACGAGTTTTTATTGTCAATTTGTATTTTCTTATACTTATTGTTATATTTTCTTTCTTTATTATAGATTACTTTTCGTTATATTATCATTAGATATAACTTTATGCTGTTTCTAACGATTCTACGCCTGCGCGGCGCGCAGCGCGTACGCCGATGGCACGGAACGGTGCCGTCGGAGAGTACAAATCGGAATAGCTCAACGAATCTCGCAAAACTTTGGATATTAAAGACGAATACAGCAAGATTTTGCTTGTATATTATTCAAAACACCGCAGTTTTCTCGGAACAAGTGTATAATAAAAATATTGGTTTATTATTAGTAAAATAAAACGAGAGCGTATAGCTTGAAATTGCTATACGCTCTCAGTCTGTCAAAAAAGTATTATTTTAATTTTTACGCTTCGTGCGGTAGCACGCATTTAATAGAATTTCAAAGCAAATTCATAAAAATCGGGGGCGTGTACCTCGGTTTTTATACTTTAAGAGGGAGAAAGTTTCCGAATGGGAACTTTCGGACGTCCGTGTTTTGCGAAGTCAAAACACAGATTGTCGGAAAAACAAAGTTTTTCGACAGTCTCAGAGCGTATAGCTTGAAATTGCTATACGCTCTTTTTATGGTCTTGCAATCTATTTGAAAAAAGCATGAATTTTTACACATTTCCGCGGAATTTAATCGTAATATCCGTCATATTCATGCGCTCTTTGGGGAACTGATGGCGCTCAAGGTAGTCGTAGAGCAGACGGATTGGGAGCGTGCCCTGTGTTTTGACGTCCTGCCCGATGATGAAATCGACCGTACCGTTTTTGACCATTTTGATGTTGCCCTCGGTGATATCGTGAACGACGATGTGCAGCTTTTCGCTGCGATGTGCGGCGTGCACGGCGCGGTAAACGCCCTCCCGTCCTGCGGAGGTCAGATAGATGCCGCGCAGCTCGCTGTCCGACTGAATGGCGCGCATAGCGATGCGCTCGGAAAGGCTTTCGTCGAGGAACGAGCATTCCGGGTGCAGAACCCGGATATCCGGAAAACTCTCCGCCATTTCGGTGCTGAAGCCGGTAAAACGCTGCGAGTCGGCATAGTGACCGCTGCGCTGCCCCAGAATCGGCAGCACGCTGCCGTGCCCCTGCATGACCATGCCGAGCAGCGCAGCGGCGGCGCGGCCGCTCGCGATGTTGTCCGTGCCGACATAGGCGATACGGTTCGCGTCGGTGATGTCCGTATTGAGCGTCACGACAGGGATGCCCTGCTGCTCACTGAGCGTGTTTATCCTGTCGCGCACGAGCGTGTTCGCGAGCGGCATGAGCGCGAGGCCGTCGATGTGCTCGGTCGTTACCAGCTCATCGATCAGCGTCAGCTGATGCTGCACATCCGTGTCCTGCATCGCGCGCACAATGACCGTGATGTTCGGGAGAAGCTCACGCTCGGAAAAGCTCTCGAACAGCTCGCACAGCATCTGCACGAAGGGCGAATGGTCGGAGTGGAGCACCACGCCGATCTTCCACTGCTGCATCTGCTGCATGACGAGGCGGTTTGAGATATAGCCCATTTCGCGCGCCGTCGCGCGGATGCGCTCCGCAACTTCCTCGCGTACACCCTCCTTGTGGTGCAGGGCGCGGTCCACCGTTCCGCGCGACACCCCGCAGCGGTCAGCAATCTGCTGCATCGTTACCATAAAATCACTCTCCTGCGTTATCTGTACTTATACTATATCATAAAATACAGTCGTGCGCCAGATGTTACATCTGCACGAAAATGTTGTGCTGCACATCGCCAATGATACAATGATAGCGTCATTTTTGTGCATAATATCGTAAACACTCGCAATCTTAATATGCACAATCACGATATAATGCACGGATAAATGATAGTGCGCCCAAGCTATTGCAACCGGAAATCCACTGTGATATTCTGTGATTGTCAAGTGAACAAGGCCATTCACAAAACCGAAAAATTCCCCAAAAGAGAGTGAGAGAAACAAAATGTCATTTTTCAGTTCCATGATCTGGATCGCGCTGAGCTTCCTGTTTTTCACCGTCATGGTGGCAGTCATTTCAGCGTGGAAGACCAGAGATGACAAGCTCGACACCGCCGAGGGATACTTCCTCGCGGGGCGCGGACTGCCGGGTATTGTCATTGCAGGCTCGCTGCTGCTGACCAACCTGTCCGCAGAACAGCTGGTCGGCACAAACGGTCAGGGCTGGGCTTCCAATATGAGTCCGATCGGCTGGGAGGTCGGTGCACTGTTCACGCTGTTTGCACTGGCATTGTGGTTCCTGCCGACCTACCTCAAAATGGGCACGACCACCATCCCGCAGCTGATGGAAGCACGCTTTGGCCGCGGCACCAAGCTGATGTTCTCGTTCGTCATCGTTGTGATGTACTCCATCCTCAATCTGCCGGTCATCCTTTACTCCGGTGCAGTTGTATTTGAGAATATCTTCGATATTTCCGGTATCTTCGGCATCAGCAAGTTCCAGGCTGTTGCAATTCTGTGTGTCGTTATCGGCATTATCGGCGGCTGCTACGCCATCTTCGGCGGTTTGAAGGCGGTTGCCGTATCCGACACCATCAACGGCATCGGCCTTATCATCGGCGGTCTGATGATCCCGTTCCTCGCGCTGACGTTGCTGGGTCACGAGACCACCGGCGGCGGTCTCGTAGAAGGTGTCAAGTACCTCGTACAAACCGAACCCGAAAAGCTCAACGCATGGGCTTCGTGGGATGCTGCTGAACCGGCTCTGCCGTGGCCGCTCATCTTCACGGGAATGTTCTTCAACAACCTGTACTGGTGGTGCACGAATCAGTCCTTTGTACAGCGCGCACTTGCTGCAAAGAGCCTGAAGGAAGGTCAGAAGGGCGCGATCTACTGCGGTTTCCTCAAGACCATCGGCTTCTTCTATCTGGTACTGCCGGGCGTTATCGCTTACCACCTGCCGTCCATTCAGGACAAGCTAGCGGCGGCCGGTTCCTCCGCGATCGACTTTGCTTATCCGGCACTGGTTTCCGCCGTTGTTCCCAAGCCGGTCATGGGCTTCTTCGCTGCTGTTCTGTTCGGCGCGATCCTGTCCTCGTTCAACTCGGTGCTCAACTCCGCATCGACCATGTTTACCCTCGACCTGTACCGCACCGCCATCAATCCGAGGCTTCGGATATGCAGTGCGTCAAGGTCGGCAAGATCTACGGCACCTGCGCCGGTACAGTCGCTATCTGCGTGGCACCGTTCGTTATGTTCGCACAGGGCATCACGACCTTCCTCAACTCTATGAGCCAGTTCGTTTCCCTGCCGATCCTGTTCACCGTACTCGGCGCGCTGATCTTCCGCAAGGCACCGAAGTACGCGCCCAAGGTCATCACCGCTGTTCACGTTATCGCTTACGGCGCGTTTATGATCATCAAGCCTGTTACCCCACCTCGGGTGAGCCAATTCATTATCTGTACGCCATCGCTGTGCTGTTCGTCGTTGAATTTGCCATCATGTGGTATCTGAACAAATACCGCGGCACAGAAGAATATGTTCCGGCCGATGTCGGCGCAGTTGATTTGACCCCGTGGAAGTATCGCCATATCGTATGTATCATCGGTATCATTCTGGCGATCGGCATCTACATTCTGTTTTCGCCCATCGGCATTGCCGCATGAGTATAATAAAGTCCAACCAAGAACCTAATTGAGAAAAGAAAAGGAGAACAATTACCATGAAACTCGGATTTAATGAAGCAAATGACCGTTTCTGCAAGAACCACAGTGTTATGATGGACCTCGAGCTGTGCGAGAAATACGGCTTCGACTGCATTGACATTCAGTCGGAGTGCCTGAACCGCGATCTGGAAGCCGGCAAGATCACCCTCGAGGAGATGGGCGCATGGTTCCAGAGCCACCACCTCAAGATGCTTTCCTACAATGCGCTGTGCTTCTTCAACATGAAGCAGACGCAGGAGGAAAAGGACGCCGTGATGGCTGAGCTGGACGAGATCATTCGCCGCTGCAACATCCTCGGCTGCAAGATGATCGTTGTCGTACCGAGCAAGGACATGAAGGAGCGCGGCCTGACCCCGACCCGCAAGGAGATCCGCGAGGATGCAGTTGCTGTTCTCAAGGAAATGGTTAAGAAGTGCGAGCCGCATGGCATCCGCCTGAGCCTTGAGTTCTGCGGCGAGCCGTCCATGACCATCAACCGCTTCGAGGACGCTTACGCAATCGTTGAGGAAGTAAACAGCCCGCTGGTTGGTGTAACGCTCGATCAGTACCACTTCTACGCAATGGGCTCCGGCTGGGACACCCTCGAAAAGGCCGACGGCAAGAAGATTTTCGTATGGCATCTGAACGGCACCGAGGATATGCCGTGCGGCGCGTACTACAACAACGACGAGAAGCGTCTGTGGCCGGGTGCCGAGGGCGACTGCCTGCCGCATGCGCGCTACGCAGATACCCTCAAGAAGATTGGCTTTGACGGCGACTGCTGCACCATCGAGATTTTCCGTCCGGCATACTATGAGATGTCGCAGGAGGAGAACGTAAAGAAGTCCGCAGAAGTCACCCGCGCACACGTTGCAAAATATGCACAGTTCTAATTCAATCCCCGCATAAAAAGAGTCTAAAGAGCAAATTTTATGTATTTAAGATGAAGGAGAATTACTTATGAGCTACTTAAAGAAAATCGGCGCACTGTTTGTTTCCTCCACACTGATGGCTACCATGCTGACCGGCTGCGGCGGCTCGTCCTCCGCTTCCACCGGCGGCAGCGGCTCTCAGGCCGAGGGCGGCGACGGCAATTACAACATTTCCATCGTGTTCAAGACCACCTCGAACGAATACACCCAGTACATGATGGCAGGCGCGGAAAAGGCCGCCGCTGAAACCGGCGCAGTGCTCGACATGAAGGGCGCGACCTCGGAAACCGCCTATGACGAGCAGCAGAACATGATCGAAACCGATCTGCACGCCAACAAGTATGACGCGATGATTATCGCACCACTGCAGGGCGACATGGCTTCCACGCTGGTAAGCGGCACGGATATGCCCATCTTCGCAATCGACACGGACTTTAATGCACCGGAGAAGATTTCGTTCATCGGCATCGGCCAGAAGGATGCAGCGGCAAGCGGCGGCGAAAAGGCTGTCGAGGCGGCGAAGGCAGCCGGCTGGGATAAGATCGAAGCAGCTTATATTGCGGGTGTTCAGGGTGACTCCACCGCCGATGCACGCCGCACCGGTTTCCAGGAAGGCATTGACGGCGCAGGCGGCACATTCCTCGCGGACGAGGTGCAGTATGCAGACGCCGTAGCAGATAAGGCAACCGTCTGCATGGAAGGCATCATGCAGAGCCATCCGGAAGGTCTGGCAATCATCGCCTGCCACAATGACGACTGCGCGATCGCGGCAGCGCGTGCAGCAGCGAACAATCCGGCATACGCTAAGACCATCTTCATCGGCTTTGACGGCAACATCACCGCAGCACAGTCCATCCTCGATGGCGGCGAGACCATGACCGTTGCACAGAGCGGTTACGATCAGGGCTATCAGGCGGTTAAGACCGTTGTGGCACATCTGAACGGCGAAAAGGTAGACAGCTTTGTTGACTGCGGTACCAAGGTCATCGACAGCACCACCGCCGAGGACTACATGGCAACCCTCAAGAGCCAGATGGACGGCAAGGCAGTTGCACAGTAAACCGTAATACCATGCGCTGCACTTGCAGCAGCAAGTGCAGCGTATCTATTAAACAATCACGTTTCTATAAGGAGAGAATTCCAATGGGCATTTTGAAAATTGGCGTTGTAGGCTGCGGCCGAATCGGCAAGCTGCACATCAACAACCTGATCAACTCCGTACCGGGCGTTCAGGTAG
>NZ_QUMC01000048.1:0-14147 GCF_003481925.1 Butyricicoccus sp. OF10-2
CGCATACGGCAACGATGCGTGCATTGCGGATGCGGTTCTGGATACGCTCGATGTGCTCACGGCCGATCATGCCGCAGCCGATCAGTGCAATGTTCAGATTTTCCATGATGAATTCCTCCTAAAAAGTGATAAATTCGTGTTGTGCAGTTGCCTGCGTTATTTATGGTTTGTTTTGCTGCACGCGGCTTGCTCGAAGTTTTGCGTGCACTGCTCATTTCTGGGGTCAAGGTGATTATACATCCGCGTTCACGAGAACGCAAGAGGAAATTTCAAATTTCGTAAAAAATTTTGCTTTCCGGCGGTGAGGATAATTCACCGCCGGAAAGCGAGGGATCAATGCACAAAGAGTGCAACAAGGGACAAATTAAGCTGCGAGGCCGAGAGGAGAGAACAGGATATAGATCGCAACAGCGATAATCAGACCAATGATGGAAACTACATGACGGTACTTCCACGGGGTCAGATCAACTGCGCCGACGTCGTGAATCTCATATTCCTCACCCGGACGATACTTGTTCAGGTACCACATGATGAGCAGCTCGATCGGGAACAGAACAGCCATTGCGTACAGATAGTGGATCGGGTTGGACGAACCGGGATAGCACGGCTTGATCAGCAGGAAGGCGCCGTAGCATACAACGTGGAACACGGTGATTACCTTCGGCATATACTTCGGGATGCGCTTGAACATGAAGATGCCGAGGATGGTGCACAGTACCGGCAGGGATACGAACTGGCTCATAGAGTTCAGGAAGGTGGTAATGCCGCCGGCGTACATAACGAACGGAGAGATGACGATTGCTACACAGCCTGCGATGGTGCCGTAGATCTTGCCGACCTTGACGCACTTGGTGTCAGAAGCCTGCGGGTTGATAGACGAACGGTACAGGTCAAGGGTGAACATGGTGGACGCGGAGTTCAGCACAGAGTTGAACGAGGAGAGGATCGCACCGAACATGACTGCGGCGAAAAAGCCCATGACCGGCTTCGGAACGATCTCAGCGATCAGTGCCGGATAAGCAAAGTCGATTGCAGAGGAACCGGCAGCGGTCAGCTTGTCCTGAATGGACGGCAGGTAGAATGCGATAACGCCCGGAATAACGAGGTACAGAGGGCCGAGGCACTTGAGGAAGCCGCAGAAGATAGCGCCCTTCTGACCTTCCTTCAAGCTCTTTGCTGCGAGGGAACGCTGTACGAAGGACTGGTTGGTGCACCACCAGTACAGGTTGTTGAAGAACATACCGGTGATGATCAGCGGCCACGGAACTTCCGGTTCCGGTGCATTCCATGCGTTGATTGCGTTCATTTTGGCCGGATCTGCCTCTACCATGTACTTGATGCCGTCGAAAATGCCATGACCGCCAGTTGCTGCAGACAGTGCCGCGAAGCCGAGGAACGGGATCATCAGACCGCCGATAATCAGACCGACGCCGTTGATGGTATCAGATACTGCAACTGCTTTCAGGCCGCCAAAGATAGCGTAGCAGCCGCCAATGATGCCGATAATGATGCACAGGATGGCAACAGCCATGAACTTACTGGTGCCGAGGATGCCGGAAATGTCGAAGATCTGCTCGAAAACGACTGCACCGGAGTACAGGATGACCGGCAGGTTGAGGATGGAGTACATAACAACGATTACCAGCGAGAACATCGTCTTGGTGCCCTTGCCGTAGCGCTCCTCCATCAGGGACGGGATGGTCATGGCGCCCATTTTCAGGTACTTCGGCAGGAAGTAGTACGCCAGAACCAGCAGGGTGAACATCGAGCCGACCTCCCATGCGATCGGGCCCATATTGGTTTTCCAGCTTTGACCGTTCAGACCGACGAGCTGCTCGGCGGAGAGGTTGGTCAGCAGCAGAGAACCGGCGATTACCACACCGGGCAATCCGCGACCGGCGAGGAAGTAGCCCTCGGCTGTGTCGAGCTGCTCATCGCGGGTTTTCCAAGCGGAAATGACCGCAACAAGCACCGTGAACAGCAGGAAGGAGATGCCTGTCCAGGCGAGTGAGGAGAAGAATGACATTGTGTTACCCCCTATAAGTAAGATATAGTCTGTGGCGTTCTCGTGAACGCACTTTTTGAAAAATAATTCCCCGTCGAAAATGCACTTGAATCATGGGTGATGTTCACTGCGTTTTCAGGGGATTTATTTCGTTGTCTATAGGTTATCACGATATCCTGCGCGTTTCAAGTCTTAAGAATGATATTCTGAATGATTCGGTGAACGCAACAAAAACACGGATGGTTTTTTGTGCGAAAGGACATTTATTTTCGCGAGCATGCGTGCAAAGGCGTGCACTATGTTGGTGAAACTGCACGAAAAATAGACGATTCGTTTGTAAATAAGCCGTGCCAAAACGGAAACACGTAAATTTGAACGGAGATACACGCAAAAAATAGTTGCAAGATGCGTGCATTGTGCTATACTGTAAATAAAGAAAAAAGAATGTGGTGAGGAAACACCGCACAATGAAAGCTACGGTGCTTTCTATCATAGAATAAGGAGGAAAAAACATGGCTGTAACCGCACAGCAGATCGCGGAGCTGGCAGGTGTATCCCGCGGTACGGTAGACCGTGCGCTGCACAATCGAGGGCGCGTAAACCCCGAAGTAGCAGCGAAAATTCATAAAATTGCAGCAGAATTAGGGTATAAACCCAACCTGATCGGACAGGCGCTGGTCAAATCCCGCAGGGAGTTCAAGCTGGGGGCGATCCTGCAATCCGTCGAGACGCCGACGATACAGATCGTGCGTGCAGGCGTGCAGCGTGCCGCAGAGGAGCTTGCCGCCTCGGGCGTGGAACTGATCATGCGCGAAAACCGTGGTCTGGATACCGAAATGGTACTCGAACACATTGAAGAGCTGGTTTCACAGGGCGTGCAGGGACTGGCTATCGCGCCGAACAACTCGCCGGAGATTCGCCAGTGCATCGATGAACTGTACGAACAGGGCATTCCGGTCATCACACTCAACTCGGATGCACCGGGCAGCAGGCGTCTTGCGTTCATTGGTATGGACAACTACCGCGCCGGACAGACCGCCGCAGGCTTGCTTCGGCTGATGCTGCCCGAGGGCGGCAAGGTGCTTCCGCTGGCGGGACACTTGAATAATACCGCACATAATAACCGCTTAAACGGATTTATGGATACGATTAACGGTGAAACAGGAAACGAAATTGAACTGTTAGCGTTTCAGCCGTGTTTCGACCGAGATGACTATGCCCACGAGATTACGCAGCACGCATTGCGTGCAAATCCTGACCTGACCGGCATTTACGTTGCGTCCAACGGACAGGCCGGTGCGTGCGCAGCTGTAGAGGAAGAAGGCCGAAAGGGCAAGGTCAAGGTCGTTGCATTCGACCTCAACCCGATGAATATGGAGCTGCTCCAGTCAGATAGCTTGAGTTTTGTGCTCGATCAGAAGGCATTCGAGCAGGGCTACCGGCCGCCGTTCCTGCTGTTTGATTACCTGCAGAACAGAAAAGCACCGGAAAAGGAACTGCTTTATACGGATATTGCAATCAAAACCAAGTATAACAGTGATAAACCTGTGGGAATGGAATAAGAAAGAACCGCACATTGTGCGGTTCTTTCTTGAGGCTGTCGAAAAACTAACGTTTTCCGAGCAGCCTCTCGCTCGAAACCACGCTTTCGAGCGAAACCAAAGAAAAACCGCGCCCTGACGGGCACATTTTTTCTTCTTTTGTATAAATTCCGAGATACATGCTCCCGGAATTTATGAATTTGCTTTGCAAATTCTATTTTATGCGTGCTGCCGCACGAAACGCAAAACGCCAATCTGACTTTTTTGACAGACTGAAGAAAGAACCGCACATTGTGCGGTTCTTTCTTATTAGCGTTGAGCGCGAAGAGCAAAGATGCAAATCAGCGTTTATCCTGCACTAAACTGGTGCAGATAGCCGTTATATTGGCGTTTTGAAGTGTATCTGCAAAACTTTTCGCTGCTGCCGGAGATATCGTTTCTACCTGATTGAGCACAACGATATCCGCTAAGTGTTCTGCGATAATGCCTTGTGCGGCCAGCTCCGGCGTGACAATACCGCTCATGTGTGCACCGGTGCGCGCACAGAACAGTTCCGGTCGGTGTACGGTCTGTTCGACCGGCTTTCCAAACCCGGATGCACCCACGACGCACACGGTTTTGCGTGTATTCTCAGGTATGACCGGCTCATGCGAGGCGTGTGCCTTGAGCGGCAGCCGCTTGGAGCCGTCGGCCTCCACAATCACATGGTCAGCGGCGTCCGCGAGCACGGAAAAAGGAAGTGCCGGCGCGGTCAGCTTGCCCTCGGCGGCAGGCGTGCCCATGCAGATTACGCGGTGAAGCGCAAGTGCGCGGCGGACCTGGTCGATGTCATCCGTCACCAACAGGGGAATGCCCGCAAACGGCAAAATGTGTGTGGAAGTCGTCAAAATCACCGTTCCGGATAATTCTTCGGCCAGTATACGCAGTAAAGTTGTTTTTCCGCCGCTGCCGATCACGGCGGTTATGCCTTTTATAATGTGTAATTGTTCACATATTTTCATAAATCCACCTAATACAACCATGTTTACCGTAGGGCGGGATGATCTCATCCCGCCGTTGTAAATTATCTGCATGTTGTTATATGCGGCGGGGGAGGTCACCCCGCCCTGCAACCATGCTTTTATAATAGTATTATATCATGTCTGCCACACAGAAAAAATATTGACTTCACTCGACCGATACGCTATAATCATCGGTAGCAATCGTTATAGTTTACAAAATACAACGAAGATAAACGGAGGAAAACGCCATGTTAGTCGTGATACGCGGTGCGGGAGACATTGCCACGGGGATTGCCTTGCGGCTGTACCGTGCGGGCATTCGTCTGGTGCTGACAGATCTGCCGCAGCCAACGTCGATCCGCCGCACTGTATGCTTTTCGGAAGCGATTCGATTGGGCGAAACAGTCGTTGAGAGCGTGCATGCACGCCGAGCCGATACTGCAGCCGAAGCGGCAGCACTAACCGAACAGGGCATCATTGCGGTGCTGGCCGATCCGGCGGCAAGCTGCGTGCAGGAGCTGCACCCTGATGCTCTGGTGGACGCGATTCTGGCGAAAAAGAACCTCGGTACGCACATCACGGACGCGCCGATCGTCATTGCGGTCGGTCCGGGCTTTACAGCCGGCGCAGACTGTCACGCGGCGGTTGAGACCATGCGTGGGCATACACTCGGACGGGTGCTGTATACGGGTTCGCCGCTGCCGAATACGGGCGTTCCCGGTGTAATCGGCGGCCATGCGGCAGAGCGCGTTCTGCGTGCCCCGGCAGACGGCTTGTTCGAGCCGTGCCATGAAATTGGCGATCTGGTTGAGGAGGGAGACACCATCGCGTACGTTGCGGGAAAACCCATGAAAACCACCATCAGCGGCTGTCTGCGCGGTCTGCTGCAGGCTGGCGTACCCGTACATGAGGGTATGAAATCCGGTGACGTTGACCCGCGCGGCAAGCGTGAAAACTGCGATACCGCATCCGATAAGGCGCTTGCGGTCGGCGGCGGCGTGCTCGAAGCGCTGCTTCACTTTTCCAACGTATTTCATTAAAGTGTTATAAAATAAGTGAGAAAACGCAATGAAAAACAACTGTTTTGCACGATTTGCGGCAGCGGCTCTGTCACTGGCAATGCTGGCAGGCTGCGGTGCATCCCAGAGCAGCGACAGTGCAGCTGAGGACATGGGTTCTGCAGATTCCGCAGAGCTGACCGTATTTGCGGCGGCCTCCATGACCGAGACCCTGAACCGGATCGCAGAGGACTACAAGAGCGTTGACCCGAACGTCACCCTGACGTTCAACTTTGCCTCCTCCGGCGACCTGCTCACCCAGATCAAGGAAGGCGCGGACTGCGACGTGTTCATCTCTGCAGCACCCAAGCAGATGAACGCACTCGACGGCTCTCTCAAGGACGATACCGACAAGAACCCGGACGGTCTGGATGAGCTGCAGGGCGGCACCCGCATCGACCTGCTCGAGAACAAGGTAACACTGGCTGTGCCGGAAGGCAACCCGAAGGGAATCAAGAGCTTTGACAATCTTGCGGAAAAGCTGAAGAACGGTGACGTGCTGCTTGCCATCGGCAACAGCGATGTACCGGTCGGTCAGTATACCCAGAAGATTTTCAGTTACTACAAGCTGGATGAGAAGGCGCTGGCGGATGCAGGCGTGCTGACCTACGGCTCCAACGTAAAGGAAGTTACCACACAGGTAAGCGAAGGCGCGGTTGACTGCGGCATTATCTACGCAACCGACGCATTCTCGGCAGGTCTCGACACGATTGACGAGGCAACTGCTGACATGTGCGGTCGGGTTATCTATCCGGCAGCCGTGCTCAAGAACAGCACGCACGCAGACGAGGCGAAGGCGTTCCTTGACTATCTGACCACCGATGAAGCGAGCAAGGTATTCGAGAGCGTAGGCTTTACCACGTTGGCATAATCTGATACAATAGAAAGGCGAGGGAGCAATCTCTCGCCTTTATTTGCAAAAGGAGACGATTATGGACTGGTATCCATTATATAACTCACTGCGTATCGCGCTTATTTCCACAGCGATCATCTTCTTCGCGGGGATTGCGGCGGCCTATTATGTTGCGCGTCTGCCGCGCGTGCTCAAAGGTGTGCTGGATGTGCTGTTCACGTTGCCGCTCGTGCTGCCGCCTACGGTGGTCGGCTATCTGCTGCTGCGCGTGCTCGGACCGAAAAGAACTGTCGGCGCATGGGCGCTCGCGCATTTTAATCTCAAGCTGACCATGGTCTGGTGGTCGGCGATTTTCGCAACCACCGTTGTTATTTTCCCGCTCATGTACCGCACGGCGCGCGGTGCGTTCGAGAGCTTTGACGAAACGCTTGCCGACGCAGGCCGCACGCTCGGTCGCTCGAACACCTGGATTTTCTGGCGGGTGCGCATGCCCTGCTGCAGGCAGGGTATCCTCGCGGGAACGGTGCTCGCGTTTGCGCGTGCGCTCGGTGAGTACGGCGCAACATCCATGGTGGCGGGCTACACGCCCGGACGCACAGCAACGATTTCGACGACGGTCTATCAGCTGTGGCGCACGAATGATGACGCGCTGGCGTTCAAGTGGGTCGTGGTCAACCTTGCCATCTCGGCGGTGGTGCTGCTGGCGGTCAATCTGCTCGAAAAGCGGGAGAGAGGAGTGCGTAAGGCATGGCGCTGATCGTTAATATCGAGAAAACGCTCGGTGATTTTCACCTGAAAGTGAACTTCACCGCTGAGCGGGAAGTGATGGCGCTGCTCGGCGCCTCCGGCTGCGGCAAGAGCATGACGCTGGGGTGCATCGCGGGCATCGTGAGACCAGATAAGGGTCATATTGAGTTGAACGGGCGCGTCCTGTTCGACAGCGAAAAGAAAATCGACCTGCCGCCGCAAAAGCGAAAAGTCGGCTGCCTGTTTCAGCAGTACGCGCTGTTTCCGCACATGACGGTCGAGCAGAACATCCGCGCAGGCGCGCACGCCCGTCCGAAAAACGAGCGGGAACAGGCGGTGCGGGAGGTCCTGCACGCGTTCCGACTCGAAGGACTGGAGAACAACCGTCCGAGTCAGCTTTCCGGCGGACAGCAGCAGCGGTGTGCGCTGGCGCGTATTCTGGTCGGGCAGCCCGAGCTTGTGCTGCTCGATGAGCCGTTTTCCGCGCTCGATGCGTACCTGAAATGGCAGGTGGAACTGGAGCTTTCGGACATCCTGAAAAATTTTTCGTGCGGCACGCTGTTCGTCACGCACAACCGCGATGAGGTCTACCGCCTGTGCGATACGGTGTGCGTGCTGAATAAGGGAAAATCCGACCCGAAGGAGACGGTCAAGGAACTGTTCCGCGCACCGGCAACCATGGGCGCGGCGTTGATTTCCGGCTGCAAGAATGTCTCTGCCGCCGAGGTAAAACAGGATGGAACCCTGTTCTGCAAGGACTGGAACGTAACGCTCAAAACCGCGCTGCATGTGCCGAAGGATACCGCTTATGTCGGGATTCGTGCGCATTACTTCACTACAGATGGCACGGAGAACGCTATTCCGTGCACGGTGGAGCGTGTGGTCGAGAACCCGTTTTCGACCGTGGTCATGCTGCAGACGACAGGCGCAGGCAGGCTGCGGTGGGAGCTGGATAAGGCGGTCTGGGAGACGCTTTCCGGCACGGAAAAGCTGACGCTGTACGTCCGCCCAGAGGACGTTATGCCGCTGGCGGAGTGAGCAAAATGCTGGATAATCAAGGAAGAAATATTCGCTATCTGCGGCTGTCGGTGACCGACCGGTGCAATTTCCGGTGCCGGTACTGTATGCCCGCCGAAGGCGTGTGCAAGCGGGAGCACAGCGAAATGCTGTCGTTCGAGGAGCTGACCGAGATCGTGCAGACGGCAGTTTCGCTCGGTGTCAGCAAGGTGCGGCTGACCGGCGGAGAGCCGCTCGTGCGGCGCGGCATCGTGGACTTGTGCCGCAGTCTGCGTGCCATCAATGGTGTGCGGGAGCTCACCATGACGACTAACGGCGCACTCCTGCCGCAGTACGCCGCAGAGCTGAAACAAGCAGGGGTTGACCGGCTGAATATCAGTCTGGATACCTTAAATGAGGATAAATTTGCGTCGCTGACGCGCGGCGGCTCGCTCGCGGATACGCTGGCCGGTCTGGACGCGGCGTGGAACGCCGGATTCTGCGGTACAAAGCTGAATGCCGTGCTGCTCGGCGGCGTAAACGCGGACGAGATTCCGGCACTGGCGCAGCTGGCGCAGGACGGGAAATATGAGGTACGCTTCATTGAACTCATGCCGATCGGTGAGTGCGCGGACTGGCCGCGCGAGCGGTTTCTCTCTGCGGACGCGGTGCTGCACGCCCTGCCGGAGCTGCAGCGTCTGCCGAATGAAGGCGTTGCGGAATTGTACCGAATGCCCGGATGGAAGGGGAAAATCGGTCTGATTCGCCCGATGAGCCACCGTTTCTGCGCGGACTGCGACCGCATCCGCGTTACCGCAGACGGCAGGCTGAAACCGTGCCTGCACTCGGCGCAGGAGATTCCGCTGCGCGGTCTGCACGGTGAAAACCTTGAACGCGCACTGCGCGAGGGTATGTTCGGGAAACCGGTCAGCCACCATATGCAATCCGGGCAGCCGAGTGAAAGCCGGAGAGGTATGAGTCAAATCGGAGGATAAATAATTTGAGAATGGAGAATAGAGGTATCGCGCAGAGCGCGATAATTAAGGCAATCATTTTCCATTCTCAAATTTCAATTAGCGAATGGGAGGCACTATGTCAAAAGTAGCTGCAGTTTGTATCAGTGAACATAAAGGAACAAAAAAGCACCCGGTGGAGCGTATCGCAGTGAAGGAAAACCACGGCATCGTCGGTGACGCGCACGCGGGCAACTGGCACCGCCAGATCAGCCTTTTGGCGCAGGAGAGCGTGGACGAAATGCGCCAAACCGGTCTGACGCTCCATGCGGGCGACTTTGCGGAGAACATCCTCACCGAAGGGATTGACCTCAAGCATTTACCGGTCGGTACGGTGCTCCGCGTGGGAAAAACGCGTCTGCAGGTGACCCAGATCGGCAAGGAATGCCATAATGACTGCGAAATCCGCCGTATGACGGGCAAGTGCGTCATGCCGACCGACGGTATCTTTGCCATTGTGCTAACGGGCGGCACGATCACCGCCGGTGACGAGATCGAGGAGGAAAAGCCATGAAATGTATCAAAACCGAGGACGCGGTCGGCCATGTTCTGTGCCACGACATGACGCAGATCATCCCGGGCGTGAGCAAGGGGCCGCGCTTCCGCAAGGGCCACATCGTCACCGCGGAGGACATTCCGGTGCTGCTTTCGATGGGTAAGGAGCAGCTTTACGTCTGGGAGCTGCAGCCGGGTTTTCTGCACGAGAATGACGCAGCAGAGCGGCTGTGTGCGCTCTGTCAGAACGCCGGTATGCGTAAAAGCGAGACAAAAGAGGGCAAAATCGAGCTTTCTTCGGACATTGACGGCGTTTTTCTGGTCGATACCGAACGACTGAATGCGGTCAACAGCATTGACGAAATCATGATTGCCACGAGGCGTGGCAACGGCATCGTCCATCCGGGCGACAAACTGTGCGGCACGCGCGTCATCCCACTCGTGATCGAGGAGGAGAAGCTGCGGCAGGCTGAGCAGGCGGCAGGCGGCACGCCGATTCTGGAAGTCCGCCCGTTTACGCTGAAAACAGCAGCCGTTGTCACTACCGGCAGCGAGGTAGCCAAAGGCCGCATTCCGGACAGCTTCACGCCGGTTGTAGAACGAAAGCTGGCTGCACTCGGCATCAAAATGACCGAGCACGTTCTGGTCGAGGACGGCATGGAGAACGTTGCGGCGGCCATCGAGCAGATGAAAAACAAGCCGGTCGATATGATCCTGTGCACGGGCGGCATGAGTGTTGACCCGGACGATTCCACGCCGGGTGCGATCAAACAGAGCGGCGCGGATATCGTCACCTACGGCGCGCCGGTGCTCCCGGGCGCCATGTTCCTGTTGGGCTATTACGCGGACGGCCGTCCGGTGATGGGGCTGCCCGGATGCGTCATGTACGCCAAGGCCACCATTTTTGATCTGGTGCTGCCGCGTATCGCGGCGGGCGTGCGGCTGACCAAGCGCGATTTTGTTACGCTCGGAGAAGGCGGTCTGTGTCTCGGCTGTGAGGTCTGCACTTACCCGCACTGCGGTTTCGGAGGTGTATGATATGCTGACAGCCAAGGTCATCACGGTCAGCGACCGGTCGTTCTGCGGTGAGCGGGAGGATTTGAGCGGCCCTGCCGTCAAGAATCTGCTCGAGCAGGCAGGCTACGCGGTCGGTGCGGTCGAGGTGCTGCCGGACGAGCAGCCGCGTATCGAGTCCGCGCTCATCCGTGCCGCCGACGAGGAGAAGCTCGCACTCATCGTCACCACCGGCGGCACCGGCTTTGCACCGCGCGATGTAACGCCGGAGGCGACTATCAAGGTCTGCGAAAAGCTCGCGCCGGGTATCCCGGAGGCCATGCGGGCGGCATCCATGCAGATTACGCCGAAGGCGTGTCTGTCGCGCGCGGCAGCGGGCATTCGCGGCACGAGCCTGATCATCAATCTGCCGGGCAGTCCCAAGGGCGCGTGCGAAAACCTGCAGGCCGTGCTCGAAACCATTGAGCATGGGATTTATATCCTGCAGGGCGGGAAAGAATAATGGAGAATTGAAAATGGAGGATGGAGAATGAAATGTCAGATTTCAGTTTCTGCTCCGAATAGAAAACACCCCGAACCTGTGGTTCGGGGTGAGTCTGTCGCGAAACTAAAGTTTCGCCGACAAGCAGGAACGGACCGTGGGCCGTTCCAAAGTCGTCCGAAAGTTCCTATACAGAAACTTTCTCCCTCCAGAAGTTCAAAAATGGTGATACATGCTCCCCCCTTTTGAGCATTTGCAGAGCAAATGCTATTTTATGCGCGCTGCCGCGCGAAATACTGAAAACTGCTGATTATACGACTTTTTCGACAGACTGCACCCCGAACCTGTGGTTCGGGGTGTTTTTTGATTGGGTTTAATTTCAAAAGAAAATGGTCAACTACCGTGTTAATTTTCCATTCTCAATTCTCCATCCTCAATTTTATATTTACTCCAAATAAATCGAAAACGCCTGTTTTTCGGTAACATACCCGACGATCTTCGCCTCCGGCACGCTCTGCTGCAGTTCATCCAGACAGCCTTGCGCATCCTGCTCCGGCAGGGCAAACAGCAGGCCGCCGCTGGTCTGCGGGTCGTAAAACAAATCCTGCAGGGTTCGCGAAACCTTACCCTTGACACATACGCCGGCCTCCGCATACTGCCGGTTGCGGTATGCGCCTGCCGGAATCAGTCCCATCTCTGCCAGCGGGTATGCCTCTGCATGATAGGGTACGTCGTCCGCGCGAAGGTGCACGGAAACGCCGCTACCCTGTGCCATCTCAAAGCTGTGGCCGAGCAGCGAAAAACCGGTGACATCCGTGCAGCTGTGCACCGGATATTTCACCATAACATCATGCGCGGCCTTGTTGAGCGCAGCCATCTGGCGGTAGATGCGGTCAAGCACGGACTTTTCAACCAGATCCGCTTTTGCTGCCGTGGTCAGCACGCCAACGCCGAGCGGCTTGGTCAGAATCAGCACATCACCCGGTTTTGCACCGCTGTTGGTGAGCACCTTTTTCGGATGCACGAAGCCAGAAACCGCCAGTCCGTAAATCGGCTCGGCACTCTGAATGGTGTGACCGCCCGTGATGATCGCGCCGGCCTCGTAGGCCTTGTCGTAGCCGCCGCGCAGGATTTCCTGCACCGCATGATTGTCCATGCTCTGCGCCAGACACATGATGTTGAGCGCGAGCTTGGGCTCACCGCCCATGGCGTACACGTCGCTGAGCGCGTTGGCAGCCGCGATCTGTCCGTACAGGAACGGATCGTCCACGATGGGCGGGAAGAAGTCGGTCGTCTGCACGAGCGCGGTGTTCTCGTCAAGCACATACACGCTTGCGTCATCGCTCTTGTCATAGCCGACGATCAGACGCGGGTCGGTATGCGTGCGAAAGCCTTCAAGCAGGTGTACGAGCGTTCCGGCACCGACTTTTGCGCCGCAGCCGGCGCAGCCTGCAAGTTTGGTCAGCTTTACTTCGGTCTCCATCGAAAAATCTCTCCGTTTCCGTGATTTATTCTTCTTATTGTACCAAAATCCGTGCAGATTGGCAACCTTCATTCGCCTTGCATAGACTGGATGGGAGGGGATGCCATGGCAACCGTCAGCCTTTGCATGATCGTACGCAATGAGGAGAAGGTGCTCGCGCGGTGTTTGGACAGCGTGCGCGGCATTGCGGATGAAATTTGCATCACGGACACCGGATCGACCGACAAAACGCGGGAAATTGCCCGAAAATACGGCACTGTGCAGGCATTTCCGTGGTGCGATGATTTCTCCGCTGCACGCAATTTTTCGTTTGCGCAGGCGCGCATGGACTATACGCTGTGGCTGGATGCGGATGATGTGCTTCTGCCGTCCGACCGCCAGAAATTGCTTGCGCTCAAAGCGGAGCTGGACGGCACAGCCGATGTCGTCATGCTGCCGTACCACACCGGCTTTGATGAACAGGGCAGACCGACGTTTTTCTGTTACCGTGAGCGGCTGCTGAAAACGTCTGCGCATTTTCGATGGCAGGGTGCGGTGCACGAGTGCATTGTGCCGCGCGGGAACATCCGGTACGGAGACGCGGCGGTGACACACCGCAAGCCGCCGTGTGCGTACTCCGACCGCAATCTGAAAATCTACGAAAACCTGCTCGCTAAGGGGGAAAAGCTGGATGCGCGCGGCAGCTATTATTACGCGCGCGAGCTGCTGGCGCATAAACGGTACGCACAGGCAGTTGAAGCATTTGAAGTCTTCCTTGCGATGCCGGACGGCTGGGCAGAGAATAAAATAGATGCGTGCCTTGGTCTGTCGCAGGCGCTGACCGCCCTCGGAGAGCGCGAGCAGGCAAAGCGGGCACTGACCCGCTCATTTGCACTGGAGGTGCCGCGCAGTGCCGTGTGCTGTGCGCTTGCAGCCCTCGAATATGCGGATAACCGTGCAAGACAGGCGGTGTTCTGGTACGAAACCGCCATTCGAGCTGCAAGCACAGCGCCGCACGGCTTTATTGATGTGAACGCCTGCGCTTATGCGCCGGCACTCGGCCTGTGCGTCTGCTGGGATAAATTGGGAGACCTGAAGCAAGCCTGTGCCTGGAACGAACGGGCAGCACTTGTGCGTCCGCAGTCGGCGGCGGTGGCGTACAACCGACGGTATTTTGCCGCGCAGGGTCTCACCGCAAAGCCGCCTCGGCATAGATTGAACTGCCGGAGATTTCCGGCAAATCGGAAGGAAGGGAAGAACGACATGAACGATCGACAGGACTGCTGCGGCAACTGGGAACGCCCGAGCGAACGCTGGCAGGAGCGCGTGTGCGATGCGGTGATGGGCAACGGCCGACCGGACGCGATGGGACCTCCCGGACCTCCCGGACCTCCCGGACCTCCCGGACCTCCCGGTCCTCCGGGTCCGCGCGGACCGCGAGGAGAAAGGGGACCGATGGGGCCAATGGGGCCGAGAGGCAT
>NZ_QUMC01000049.1:0-12311 GCF_003481925.1 Butyricicoccus sp. OF10-2
TACCAAGGCACATGTTGCGAAGTACTGGGCGGACTGATTTCACAGAGTGAAGATTTAAGAGTGGAGAGTGAAGAACTTTCCACTCTTTTTCTGTATACCCGCAAAAGAGAAAGAGTGGAGAAAATCACCACTCTTCACTCTTTTATAAGGTGCTGCTGACTACCGCCGCGACCTCTGTCTCACTGATTCCCTGCTCCGTGTTGCCATCAACCTGAGCAAAAACAAGCTGAATTCGGCGTGGTTCAAGCACACGAACGCACTCGAGGAAAGCTATCCGTGCGATGAGTTAGACAGTAACCTCGCCTTTGTGTGGGATGCTGTGCGTGCTCTGCCGCCCAAGTACCGCGAACCCATTCATCCGTTCTACCATGAAGGGTATTCTGCCGCGGAAATCGCACGCATTCTCGGACAGAAGGAGAGCACCGTGCGTTCTCTGCTGCACCGCGGACGCAGTATGCTCAAAGAGACACTGAAGGAGGCGTATGATTTCGATGAATAAGTACAACCGTTTGATGGAGCATATCAATCCGTCTTCTGACCTCGAGCAGCGCCTGCATGATGCGCTGGATAAACCGCCGGTGCGCAAACCGCCCGCCTGGAGAAGATACGGAGCGGCTGCAGCTTGTCTGGTACTGATTATCGGCGGCACAGCTGTTACGCAGATGAATCGCACGCCTGCAAATCCGGATGGTGAGGGAAAGGAACCGCCTGTTACAGCCGCTGCGCCGCAGGATTACGACACGACAGACGCGCTTGCCGCTGCGCTCTCCTTCCCGTTTGCGCTGCCGCAGACCTTGCCGGACGGTTATGCGTTCGATTCGGCATCCGATCAGTTCGGCATGGCTGTTGTTGTGTATGCGGACGCAGAAGGACATACACTTAAATACTGCATGGGTAAAGGCGAAGACGCGCTCGAAGGTATGAACCACACCGTTTCCGGCGAGAAACTCGAGGGTACGGACGCACTGCTCTATGCCGAGACAGGTTATACCTCGACCGAGTGGAAGGATAGCCAGTATAGCTACTGCTTTATTGCGGATGAAAATTTCGATACCGCAGTTTGGCAGGCTCTGGTAAACAGCATAAAATAATCTGCTAATTTGTTGAGCTGTACCGCAGGGATGGGTTTCATCCTCACAATAATTTCTAATTACTAATTCCTAATTCCTCATTTTTCTGCTATACTATATAGTTAGGAACAAGAAGAAGGAAGGATACCATGACACTCTACATCAACGCCTGTCCGCGGGAAGAGTCGCGGACGGCACGGCTGGCGCGCGCCTATCTCGCACACATAAGCGACGTCACCGAGCTGAACGTATACGATCAGCCGCTCGTCCCGCTCGACCGTGAACGGCTTGCTCACCGTGAATCGCTCATTGCCGGCGGCAAATGGCACGACCCGATGTTCGATTATGCCCACCAGTTTGCCGATGCCGACGATATCATCATTGCCGCTCCCTACTGGGATCTGGGCTTTCCGGCACAGCTGAAAACCTACATTGAGAACATTTATGTCCCCGGCATTGTCAGCGCCTACAACGACCACGGGCAGCCGTGCGGCCTGTGCCGCGCCCGCAGTCTGACCTACATCACCACCGCAGGCGGCGCGTACGACCCGCGGTTCAGCTTCGATTATCTGACCGCTATGGCCAAAGAATACTTCGGTATCCGCGAGACCCGACTTATCTATGCGGAGTGTCTCGACATCTGCGGCAACGACCCCGAGGCTATTCTGCAGTCCGCAATCGACCAAATTGAAAGGAGCGCTGACCGATGACCGGAACCTGTGACGACTGCGCCTACAACGTCTACGATGATGAAATGGATGAATATGTATGCGAAGCCTATCTGGATGAGGACGAATTTTACCGCCTGATGCAGACCGGCAAAAACTGTCCGTACTACCGCTCCGGCGATGATTATGAACTGGTACGCCACCAGAATTAAGGAGGAACCCTGACGATGACCGAACTTGAAAAAGCCGCTTCCGGCCTGCTGTACGATGCCAACAGCGACCCTGCACTGCTCGAAGCGCGTGCGCAGACCAGCGATCTGTGCATGGATTACAATGCACTCCGTTCCTCCCAGAAGGAGGAGAAAAACGCCCTTCTGCATACCATTTTAGGTGCCTGTGCGCCCGATATCGTCATTGAGCCGCCGTTTTTTGTCGATTACGGCAGCCATACGCGTGTCGGCCGTGCATTTTATGCCAACCATAACCTTGTGATTCTGGACGCGGCGCCGGTCACCATCGGCGACCATGTGTTCATCGGCCCGAACTGCTGTATCTCGACCGCAGGCCATCCGTTCGATGTTGCACAGCGCAACGCCGGGCTGGAATATGCCAAGCCGGTCACCATCGGCAATAACGTCTGGATTGGCATGGGCGTGCAGATTTGCCCGGGCGTCACCATCGGTGATAACGCCGTCATCGCCGCAGGCAGCGTTGTGACGGAGGATATACCGGCAGGTATGCTTGCCATCGGCGTGCCGTGCAAGGCCGTGAAGCAGGTAGCGAATAAACCGCAGAGACGCATTCTCTGATAAATTCGTAATTAGGAATTTTATCCTCCGCAGGGGCAGACCACCGGTCTGCCCTTTTATTTTACCTCTGCAGAACGTGAAAAAGGGAGGCCACTGGCCTCCCCTGCGAAACATAAAACCGTATCGTCGATTACTAACTGCTAATTTATTGAACCGCTTCGACAGTCTCCGAACCGCCCTCTTTATAGGTATAAACGGTAAACCCGTCGTACGTCCAGATGCCGTCCTCACCTTCGCCCATGCAGCTCGGCGAATAGCTCTTGGATGTCGGTGCGCCGAGTGCGCTCTCGAGTGCGGATGCGGACGAGCCGACGTACCCGCTCGCCTGAGAGGCAGTCGGCTTCGCCGGTTCTGCGGGTTTGGTCTCAGCCGGAGCGCTTGCCGCAGGCTTGCTCTGTGCCGGCTTGCTTGCCGGAGCGGATGCCGCCGGTTTGCTCGTCGAGGCAGACGGCTTGCTCGTGCCCGCTGAAGCAGACGGCTTTGCGGTCGTGGTGTTCGTGCTGCTCGTCACCGGCTTGGTTTCGTTGGTTTTATCCTCGGTTTTGCTGTCGGTCGAGGTCTTATCGTCAGTCTTAGTCTCGGTCTTGGCCTCGTCGGATTTCTCCTCGGTTTTCGCTTCGTCCTTCTTATCCTCGGTTTTGCCGGTCTGGACGGTCTGGCTCTCGTCCTTGGTATCATCCTGTGCGGTGTTGCCGCCGCACGCAGCAAGACCAAAGCAGAGCGTCAGTGCCAGCAGCATGGCTGTCAGCTTTTTCATAAAATTTCCTCCATATTGTTTATTTCTCCTGCGGATACTGATTAGACGGATTACGGTTCGGTTTTGTTCCCCAAATCCGGTGAATATCTGAGGCAACACCGCACAATTAAAGCTGCGGCGCTTTGCAGAAATTTTACGTCCTGACTTTGTTGCGGCTTCGCGGTAATACATCAAGTATTACCGCAAAACCGCGTCGCGTCAGTACACAAAATTTACTTGCAAATCGCTCTTGTTCAATCATGCGGTATTGCCTTGAAAATATTCGGCAGATTTCGCTCGACAATCTCGATGATGACCGTATCGCCCTCCTGCACCTGCTCCAGCGGATACGGCATCTGCCGGGTGATGATCGCCTCACGAAAATCCTCCGCGAGAAACGGATGCAGCGCATTGCCGAACGAATCGCGGCACAGCAGCAGACGGCCGTTCGGCGCATTCTCCTGTGTGGTCTGCATGAGGATATCCTCGTCCGAGCGCGGCGGGTTCACATACGAAAACGAGGTCTGATACACCTGCGTTTCCTCCTTTTGCGTGCCTTTCGGGTACAGCATTTGGTAAAGATCGCCGCTGTGGCTCCGCTCGGTCGTATATTCCTCATCCGTGAACGATGTATGCGGCAGACCGAGCGTGTTCATCAGATAATCGTGTGCAAGCGCGGCGCCGCGGTTCGTCCAGTGCGAGTCGGTCTTGTAGTACAGCACGTTCGCGTGTGCGCGGAACACGGAGAACAGGTCGGCGTAGTTCACGCCCTCCTGCCCGAGATACGGCAGCACGCGCTCGTAGCTGCCGTCCGCGTCCTCGGTCAGGTAGCGCGCAGGCATGTGCTCCGGGTAAAGCGAGCTTTTATTCGGCGCAATCGTGAACAGAAAGCGTGCGCCGCGACTCTCGCAATAGTCCTGCATGGATTTTACGGTCTGCGCCAACTGCTGCGCCTCACTCTCGGTCAGCGTTGCGTGATTCTGATAATCATCGAGCGTTTTCGCGTAGTACAGCCAGCCGTCCGTGCCGTAAATGACGTCCTCGGCAGGCGAGGTACACAGCAGCCTAGTCTGCAGCGCGGCATTCGCGGTGACCAGCTCCTGGCGAAAGCCGAAATGGTCGGCAACATAATCTGTCAGACCGCCGAGAAAGTCCTCGTTCCAGCCGGTCTGTGCGTTCCACAGGCTCGGCTTGGGCGTGAGATGCTCATTGCCTGCCGCCTGCTGCTCGGGCAGCACGAGCATACCCGCTGCCGGAATCAGGCACAGCGACAAAAACGCCGCTGTAAACCATTTATATTTCATATTTCACCTCAAAATCGGAAGTAAATGAACGGATTAAACGAGCCTGCCGCAAGGTACATCATGCACAGCAACAGCAAAGCCAGAGAGCCGATGAACGTCACGTTCTCGCGTTTCGGTGTGTGCTCGCGGGCCACAGGCGTACACAGGAGCAGCGCAAGACACAGCGTCAGTGCAAACGCAGGCGTAAATTTTGCCCAGACAGCCGCCGTGCCCATCCAATGCAGACCAATGCCGGAGAACATTGCGGCATACATGGCACCTGCCTGTGCCAGCGTATCCGCACGAAACAGCGTAAAGCCGAGCACGACCACGAGCAGCGTGTACAGCTGTCCGATTCGTTTTCCCTTGAGCTTGTCTACCGGAATCGCACCGCAGTCCTCAAGCACGGAAAACAAGCCGTGCCACAGTCCCCAGAGGACAAACGTCCAGCTTGCACCGTGCCACAGTCCGGTTGCGAAAAATACGAGAAAACGGTTGAGCCACGTCCGCGCCTTCCCCTTTCGGTTGCCGCCGAGCGGAATATACAGGTAGTCGCGGAACCAGCCGGACAGCGAAATGTGCCAGCGGCGCCAGAACTCCTTGATGGTGGTCGCGGTGTACGGATAATTGAAGTTTTCGCGGAAATGAAAGCCAAACATGCGTCCGAGACCGATGGCCATATCGCTGTAGCCGGAAAAATCGAAGTAGATCTGCAGCGTGTAGCAGATGGCGCCCGTCCATCCGGCCAGCATACCGATTTCTCCGGCAGGCAGCGCGAACACAGTGTCCGCCATCTGACCGAGCGCGTTCGACAGCAGCAGCTTTTTGCTCAAACCGCAGATAAACCGGCGGATGCCAAGCGCGGTCTCCTGCGGTGTGGTGCGGCGGCTGTCGATTTCCTGCTCGATATCGTGGTATTTGACGATCGGTCCGGCGATCAGCTGCGGGAAAAACGCGATGTACAGCAGCACCTTCTTGAACGAGTGAGAGACCGTTTGTGGCTCACGGTACACGTCGATGACGTAGGAAAGTCCCTGAAAGGTGAAGAACGAGATGCCGATGGGCAGCGCAATGCCGGTCAGCGGCAGACTCAGCCCGCACAGTGCGTTCACTGTGCGGATAGCAAAATCCGCGTACTTGAACACGGCGAGCAGCCCTATTCCGCCGAGGACAGCAAGTGTGACGCCGAGTTTGGCGTACTTTCCTGCGGCCAACCGTCCGCAAACGTAGTTAAGCGCCACCGAGAGCAGCAGCAGCGGCAGGTAATACACCTGTCCGAACGAGTAGAACACCAGACTTGCGAGGAGCAGCCAGGTGTTTTTCGCATCCACGTCCGACAGCCTGCGATCGAGCAGAAACACGATCGGCACAAAGAAAAACAGCGAAATTGCAGAACTAAATACCATAGATTAACCCTTTATGCACCGCAATTCCGTCTGCGGTGTTATTTTTTCGTACTTGCAGAGTTTGCGACCGCAATACCTCCGCTGACCAGCACAAGCGCCGCCAGATTGCGTGCGGTGAAGATATTCTCGCCGAGCACGAGCGCGGAGAACAACGTGCCGAACACCGGAATCAGGAAGCCGAACAGGCTGACCTTTCCGACCGGAAATTTACCCAAAAGCGCCGTCCAGATGGTAAACGCGGCCGCAGACAGCGCGATCATGTAGCCGAGCAGCAACACGCCGCCGAGCGTCACCCGACCGAGTGCGCCTCCGCCAGCCGTGCCGACACCCAACAGAAAACAGCCGCCGATGAGCAGCTGCCAGCCGGTCAGCCGCATGGGATCACGGCCGGGCGTGTAAATGCGCGAGACAAGCGCGCCCGCGCCCGCCGAGACCGCGCTCAGCAGCACCAGACCGTCACCAGTGAGGTTGAAGCCGTTCAGTCCGCCCAGTCCGAGCGCGAGCACGCCCGCAAAGCCGCAGATGCAGCCAAGCGTTTTCCGTCGATTGAGCTTATCATTCGGCAGCAGGCAATGCGCCAACAGCAGCGCAAAAAACGTCTGCGTGCCGGAGAGCACCGAGCCTTTGGTGCCGGTCGTACCGCTCAGACCGATGTAGTAGCACACATACTGCAGCATGCTCTGAAACAGGCTGATCGCCAGAATCGGCTTGATTTCATCCCGTTTGGGCACGATTCGGTGCCCTTTCAGCCGGGTCACGAGCAGCACAAGAATTCCCGCCAGCGCAAACCGCCAGCCGGCAAACACCAGCTGCGAAAACGGCGCGTCAGCCGAGACAGCGAACAGCTCGTACCCGCGCTTGACGCACGGCGCCGCACTGCCCCAGAGCGCGGTGCATAAAACCGCCGGTAAATATAATTGACGTAACAGACTGCGTTTTTGTTCCCCCATTTTGATACTCCCAGACAAATTTTTTATGATTGGTGCTATCAGTATACCATACTTCCCCATGCTCCTGCAAGAAAGGGAGTTTTATCGGACTTTCTCTGTGGTACACTGTCCTCAGTAAAAAAGAGAGGTGAAGCCATGATCTACACTTGCGACACCAAATGCTGCCACTTTATCTTCTTCGGCAGCGCTGAAACCCGCGTCTGTCCGGATTGCGGCAAACACAGCATCCGGCCGTCCACGCTCGAGGAACGCGCCGCGTTCTTCCGCCGCCAGACCGAGTTCGCACAGGAGCATCCGACCGGATAAGGCAATACCGCATAATTGAACAAGAGCGATTTACGAGCAAATTTTGCGTACTGATTAGGCGCGGTTTTGCGGTAATACTTTGTGTATTACCGTAAAGCCGGAACGCCATCAGGACACAAAATTTCCGTAAAGCGCCGCAGCTTTAATTGTGCGGTGTTGCCTTCATCAAAAGAAAAACCCTTCCGAATGTTGTCCTCGGAAGGGTTTCACTTACTGTCTTCAGTTGTCATGTACGATTACGGCTCCTCGTGTGATGTTTTTTTAATCAGACGATTACTTGCCGCGACGATTGGTACGGTTCATGGTCTTAGCGTTGATGTGTTCGCTTTCCAGTTCTACCATGCGAGCGTTTACCAGTCCATTGAAGAAATTTCTCATACCCATAATCTTTGCACTCCTTTTCAGTGATTCAAGTGATTGTATTTTTGAGATCCTTTCCTGATCTCTGGTATTATAATACACTTTCCCTGAAAAGAATACAAGAGCAAGATTTTATGAATATCTCACAATGCAAGCGTTATTATTTTGTATATATTGCACAGCACTGCTTGACATCTTGTACATAATTAACCGAAACTACTTGTGAACTTTACATAACAAATCAGCGATACTCCTTCGCCAGTCGTTCAAACAGCGGCAGCGCACGCTCGATGGTCGCGGTTTTCACACAGTAAGAAATTCGCATATGGCCGGGGGCACCGAAATCCGCACCCGGAACGACCAGCAGATCATATTTCTTTGCGCGTTCACTGAAGGCGCGGTCGTCCGCCTCGAGCGTCTGCGGGAACAGATAAAACGCGCCGTCCGGCTTGACACAGTGATACCCCATCGAGGTCAGACCGTTAAAGAGCAGGTCGCGGTTGGTCTGGTAGACCGCAATATCGCTGGTCTGGTCAGCACAGCGTGCCGCTACGCGCTGGAACATACTCGGTGCACAAACATAACCGAGTGCGCGGCCGGCACCGCAGACCGCAGCGTACAGCGCCTTGCTGTCGGCGGCTGCCGGCGGTACGAGCACATAGCCGATACGCTCACCCGGCAGCGACAGCGACTTGGAGTACGAGTAGCAGATAATGGTATCGTCATGGAAATGCGGCACAAACGGCACCTGCACGCCATCATATACGATCTCGCGGTACGGCTCGTCCGAAATGAGGTAAATCGGGTGACCATATTCCTTCTCCTTGCCGCGCAGCATGTCGGCAAGGCGCTTGATGGTCTGCTCGGAGTACACTGCACCGGACGGGTTGTTCGGCGAGTTGACAACGACCGCCTTGGTGTGCTCATTCAGGCGCTGTTCGAGAGCACCGAAGTCAATCTGAAAATCCGCGATAGACGGCGGCACAATGACGCACTTGGCACCGGCACCGCTCTCGATGAACATTTTATATTCCGGAAAATACGGTGCAAACACAACAATCTCGTCACCCTCGCAGACGATCGCCTTGAACGCACAAGAGAGCGCGGCTGCCGCGCCTGCAGTCAGGTACAGGCTGTCGCCGGTGTAGTCCGTGCCGAAACGCTTGTTGAGGCTGTCCGCCAGTGCGCCTCGCACGTCTGCGGCGCCCTGTGCCGAGGTATAGCCGTGCAGTGCAACCGGATCACCTGCCGCTTCGGCGTAAATCGCCTGACGAACGGCCTCCGGGGCGGGTACGTTCGGGTTGCCGATCGAGAAATCGAATACGTTCTCGCGGCCAACGATCGCCGCACGGCTGTTCCCGTACTCGAACAGCTCACGGATCGTCGAACGGCGGCTGCCTAAATCCATCATGTGCTCATTTATCATGGTTATCTACTCCTGTTAGGGGTTCTCCCTGTGAAAATTACTGCCCTCATTATATCATACTATTTTATCAGAGTGAAGATGGAAATTGGAAATTGAAGGGTGCGTTCCTCTCTTTTGTGTTACAGGAGAGCACGCTGTGCTCCCCGCGGGATCATTGTGCAGAGCGGGATGGTGTCCCGCCGTTTCCCGCCAAATAACACAATAAAAAAACGGAGAACAGAAAGCAAACGTCAAACGCTTATTTTCCATTTTCCATTATCAATCCGCCAGTCCGATGGCTGCCGAAAGCGGCATTGACAGCACAATGCCATGACTGCGGGTCTTCATTCCGACCGCCTGCATCAGCGCCGTCATAACCTGCTGTTTCTCGTCGCTTCGCACCACGAGGAACACGATTTCCTTTTCGGCCTGAATTTCGATACCGAAAAACCGCTTGACCTCATTTTCCGCAATGCCGCGCGCGGAAATGACCGTGCCGCCGCGCGCACCGGCCTTGCGCGCCGCATCCATCGCCACGTTGGTATAGCCGCGCTCCATCACAACTGCTACAACGTCAAAACCGTCGTTCTTCTCTGTCTCGTGCATCCTGCTGACCTCCTTTTGCTCCTCGTCTGCAGCGGTCAGCAGCTTGTGCCACCGCAGACCAATGCCTGTAATCGGAATGGTAAACGCGATTCCGCGTCCGGGATACCGCATTTCCAGCTCACGTCCGAGCCTTTTGAGCAGGCGAACGCCGGTCTGACGGCTGACCATGCACATCACAATGGCCTTTGCCGTTTCACCGATACCGAGCAGGTCGAGCATTTCCGTGCGCGCCGTGCCGTGTGCCATGCACACAAAGTCCACCGGCGCCTGTTCCTCACGATAGATACGCAGCACCTTTTCGCCCTGCTCCACGTCAACAACGGCCGCCACGACCTCTACCGCGCTCTGCACCGTCATCTGCGGTCGGTTTTCACTCATGCTCTGCTCCCTCCAAAACGATGATGCTATCCTCATCCTCTGCGGAAACATCGGACGCATCCTCGCTGTTCTGTTTCTTTTTATAGATGAGACCCAGCACCTGAATGGTAAGCAGCGGGGTCATGGCTACCATAGCTACAATACCGAAGGCGTCAGTCATCACGTTGCCGCCGAGCGCTTCACACGCGCCCATGGCGAACGGCAGCAGGAATGTGGTCGTCATCGGACCGGACGCAACGCCGCCCGAGTCAAATGCGATGCCGGTGAAAATTTTCGGCACGCAGAAAGTCAGTCCCAGTGCGGCAAGATAACCCGGCACCAGTATATAATAGATTGAAATGCCTGTCAATACGCGCAGCATAGCCATGCCGACCGAGCAGGCCACGCCGATGGACAGGCTGAGCATCATCGCTCTCTGCGAGATGCCGCCGTTTGTGATGGACTCGACCTGTCGATTGAGCACATGCACGGCCGGCTCCGCAGTTACCAGAAAATAGCCGATAAGCATGCCGAGCGGCACCAGCGCCCATTCATGTCCGCTCAGCGCCAGCTGCTGTCCAAGATAATGTCCCACGGGCATAAATCCGACGTTTACGCCGGTCAAAAACAGCGACAGGCCGGTAAATGTGTACACAAAGCCCACGCCGATTTTGCGCAGCTGCATGGCATGGAATCTGCGGAAAATCAGCTGAAATACCGCGCAGAACAGGATGATTGGCACCAGTGCGGACAAAACCTCGTGTATGTACGCGGGCAGCTCCACCACAAATGTGTGTGCTGCCTGACGGGTGTCCTCCACATCCGGCACAGTCACTGCCGTGTAGCCTGCACCGTTTGTCGGATAGAAAATACCAAGCAGCAGCACCGCCAGTACCGGCCCGATGCTGCACAGCGCAACCAGACCAAAGCTGTCCTCCTGTGCGCCGCTATCGCCTCGGATAGAGGCTAAACCGACACCGAGCGCCATGATGAACGGTACGGTGACCGGTCCGGTGGTCACGCCGCCCGAGTCAAACGCCACAGAAACGAACTCGTTCGGCACGAAAGCCGACAGGATAAACACCACCGCGTAAAACACAATGAGCAGCAGCGACAAACGAATCTTGAACAGCGTACGCAGCATAGCCAGCACGAAAAACAGACCGACGCCGACCGCGACCGTCCAGATCAGCACATTGTTTGGAATGGACGGTACTTGACCGGCCAGAACCTGCAGATCCGGCTCCGCGATCGTGATGAGTATGCCGATGATGAGCGTAATGAGTATCACGATGAATAGATTTTTCGTGCGTGGCAGCTGTGCGCCGATACCCTCGCCCATAGGCGTCATAGATACGTCCGTGCCGAGTGAAAACAATGCCATGCCGACGATAAGCAGCGCCGCACCGGTTAAAAACAGCACCATTGTGCCGACCGGCATCGGTGTGATCGTCACGCTGAGCAGCAGCACGATGATCGTGATCGGCAGGACAGACGACACCGACTCGCTGATTTTTTCTTTCAGAATTTTGTTCATTCTCGCCCCCCTGCTTCGCGATAAAATACCAATTTAGGCTATTATATCATACAAGGAGAGGTGAATTCCAGTGAACAGGGCATTTTTAACGAAAACAAAACACCGACTCTTTCGAGTCGGTGTTCGGTGTGCGCGATGAGTTATCTTCCCGGGCCGTCACCAGCCAAGTATTGTCACCGTAAACGAGCTTAACTACTGTGTTCGGAATGGGAACAGGTGTACCCTCGTCACAATAATCACGCACTTACTTTCTTGTGAACAAGAAAGTAAGCAAAGAAAACTTTACCTGCGCTTACGCGCTCTTGTTCAAAAGAAACCTTATTTAGAAACATATTACTATGTTTGCTACTTTGTTATACCGTCAGCACTGTTATAAAAGATTGGTGACCCGTGGGAGAATCGAACTCCCGTTTGCGGCGTGAGAGGCCGCCGTCTTAGCCGCTTGACCAACGGGCCATAACAGTTAGACTTCCGGTATTTCTCGGTTCCGCTGTGGACTCTCTCGAACCCACAGCGCACCGAATCTGGTACACCATCACGGGCTCGAACCGTGGACCCACTGATTAAGAGTCAGTTGCTCTACCAACTGAGCTAATGGTGCATACTTTCTTGTGTACAAGAAAGTATGCAAAGAAAACTTTACCTGCACACTTCGTGTGCTTTACTTTCTCATTCACAATCTGAAAGTGTAATTTAATTCTTTACACCCTCAAAACTGAACAATCCTACTCGCAAGCTATCTTTCGAGGTTACCTAACATTTAAGGTCAAGCCCTCGGCCTATTAGTATCAGTCCGCTCCATACATTACTGCACTTCC